>WJMR01000389.1 GCA_014727845.1 Ignavibacteriales bacterium | reverse complement strand
CAATAGAGGATGCCGAACGAAGCGACGACAATGAGGACCGAGCTTAAGTTAATGCCTCGCGAGAGGGATTTAAGAAGATCGCGTTGGGTGGCTTTCTCTTTCGTGCGCACCATAAATATGCCGAGCAGCGAAAGGATGACGCCGACGGAGGCGACGAGCATCGGGGCGAGGACGCCCTTGAACTGCACGGCGACGTCGTTCGTGGACGCCCAGAAGGCGCCGGCGCCGAGCGCGGCGGTGGCGAGGATCGATCCGCAATAGGATTCGTATAAGTCGGCGCCCATACCGGCGACGTCGCCGACGTTGTCGCCCACGTTGTCGGCGATGGTGGCGGGGTTGCGGGGATCGTCCTCGGGTATGCCCGCCTCCACTTTGCCGACGAGATCGCCGCCGACGTCCGCCGCTTTCGTGAAGATGCCGCCGCCGACGCGCGCGAAGAGGGCTTGCGCGGAGGCGCCCATTCCGAAGGTGAGCATCGTCGTGGTGATGATCATCATCTTCTCGCCGCCGTGGATCGAGTCGGGGACGAAGTAGTTCAGGATTACGAACCAAGCGGAGATGTCGAGCAATCCGAGCCCGACGACAACCAAGCCCATTACGGCGCCGCTACGAAAGGCGATCTTCAAACCTTGGTTCAGGGATTTCATCGCCGCGTTCGCCGTGCGCGCCGAGGCGTAGGTGGCGGTCTTCATCCCAAAGAAGCCCGCGAGCCCCGAGAAGAATCCGCCCGTTAAGAACGCGAACGGAACCCAGTCGTTCTGCACGTGGAAGACGTACGCCAAGACGGCGAAGACGACCGTGATGACGAGGAAGAAATACGCGACCACTTTATATTGTTGGCGGAGATACGCCATCGCGCCCTTGCGGACGTGTTCGGCGATGGTGATCATCCGATCCGTTCCTTCGCTCTCTTTCATCAGCCCGCGGAAAAAGAACCACGCGAATCCAAGCGCGATTAGCGAACATACGGGCACAATCCAAAACAAATCATTCATTATCATAGTAGCTCCAATGGCTTAGTCGGTATCCAAAGTAGTATGTCGTAGGATTAGCGAGGCGCGCCGATTCGACGCGCCCGAACGACGGCGTTATTTGTTGAAGCCGACGATCAACGCCGAACGCCACCAGCTGTAATGCTTGTCTTGCAGCTCCTCGACGGACGGGAATTTATAGAAGATCGTCTTATTGTGATCGCCGACGAAGAAGCCGTTCTTGCACGTGCGATAGAGGAGGTCGCCGAGCATAAAACGGATAACCGTCTTCGAGGGTTTTTCGGGTTTCGCCTGCAAACCGAGGAGGCAATCCCGTAAGTGGTCCATATTAAGGTACGGCAGATCGTCGGCGTTACCCTTGAGGGGATCGTCGGCAAGCTCGCCGAGTTGTAGCTCGACGAAAACGAGTTTAGGAACGGAGACGGGCTTGGAAGTGTCCGTAACGTCCGCCATAAATTCGATCGGGTTGAGTTGGCTGGCGATGCGCGGATTAACGGGGATCAACTGTTGGTAGAGGTGCAACCCGTCGTCGTCGTCGCTCAGTTTATACTCCGTCGGTTCGAGCGCCAACGTCTTGCCGTCGTCGGTGGTGAGATAAAGGTTCTTCAGCGCTTCGAGCGGTAGAAGCTCGAGCGTGCGATAGATGGAGAGATACTTCGAGCGCTTTGGTTGCCCTTTCGGACCCGGCACGCACTTCTCTTCTATTAGATGAAGCGGGAAATTATCCCCCGCCTTTTCGATGTCAACTTCGAAGAACATCGCCTGTCCGCGCGTCCGTTTCTTGGTGCCGACGGCGAGATAGTTCCCAAACTGCTCCGGCGGCAACATCGAGGCGATGAGCGCTTCGGGGAGCAACGAAAGATAGAGGTATTTGTTATCCATGGCTTAACCCTGCGTTTGTCTGTTCATAACAAGTATGTTATCGCTCACAGAAATTATCCTAAAGAACGCGCCACCCGCGGCGCGCCCAAATTCCCGAGTATGCAACATATCGTTTTTTCTGCACGAACGCAATAACGTGCGTCGGTTATTTCGCGCACGGTCGCCGCAAATCCGCTAAACGTAGAAGCGGCTTCGCACGGAATTCTTCCGACTCGGCTTGCGTTTTAGCGAGAGATATCCTAAATTTAAAGTCTTGTTCGTTATGAATTCTACGAACCGCGCGCGCCCGTAGCTCAACTGGATAGAGCGTCTGACTACGGATCAGAAGGTTGGGGGTTCGAATCCTCCCGGGCGTACGAAACCCGCGTTGGGAAAGCCCTTCGCGGGTTTATTGCGTTTCGGCGCCTCATCATCCCCGAGGGGATCGCCCCTCGGCGGCTCCGCGCTTCGCCCGCATCGGCAAAACCCTCGAAGTGAACGCGTTTCGCCCTAACGCCTTCTCCCCTCTCGTTGATACCGGCACAAAAAAATCCCCCTTACGGAAGGGGGATTCTGAAGAAAGGTTATGCGAGGGGTTCCTTAATACGGCGGCTCCTCGTATCCGCGAGGAAGAAGGAGGAGCGGCGTACCGTTGCGCTCGAGGCGTAAGCGGAGCCGTTGAAACTCCGCGCTCTCCTCGATCCGTTGCGCTATCGTCTTCGGTAGAAACGCCGAGATGGAGAAGACGGGGTCGGGATACTCGCGGATAACGTAATCCTCGCGCGTCAGTCCGGCGAGATCCGCCGCCTCGTTTATCGCCTCTCGCATACCGCCGATTTCGTCGATCAATCCGTTCGCGTAGCCGTCGGCGCCGCTCCAGACTCTGCCTTGCGCCACCTCGCGGACTTCGCTTTCCGACATACCCCTCCCCTTCGCCACTTTGGCGACGAACGTGTCGTACATCTCGAGGATAACCGTCTTGAAGCGCGCCTCCTCTTCTTCGGTAATCGCGCGATCGGGTAGCGAGCCGAGAAGAGGGATCGCCATACCGAAGCCGAGGTCGGCGTGCTCGCCAATTTGCGTCTTGTCGGTCGAGACGCCGAGGTCCTCTTTCAATCCCGCGTCGTGCGCCCATCCGAAGATGACGCCGATCGAGCCCGTGACGGTGTTGGGCGCGGCGAAGAGCTTGTCGTGCGCCAAGGAAATCCAATAGCCGCCCGAGCCCGCGACGGCGCCTTGCGTAACGACGAGGGGCTTCTTCTCCTTAACTTCTTCGAGCGCCGTGAGGACGAGATCCGAGGCGAGCGCGTCGCCGCCGGGAGAGTCGGCGCGGAAGACCACCGCCGCCACGCCGTCGTCCTCGGCGAGTTTGCGGATTTTCTTCGAGAGGGAGCGCGCGTTCAAACCGTAGTCGGTGGCGCACACGCCGAGACCGTACACCACGGCGATCTCTTTCGGAGCGCCCCAAAGATCGTCCTTCGGCGCCTTGTTCGCGTAGAGAGAGCTCGCGTCCGTAAACGAGCCGTCCTCTTTGAGCTCCTCTTCGAGTTCCTCGCGCGTCGCCGTTTCGTCGATCAAGCCCGCCTCCTTCGCCTCCGAGGCGCTCATCGCGAAACGCTCGTTCATCAGCTCGCGGAGTCGGCTCTCGGAAATTCCGCGCGACTTCTCGATATCCTCGGCGACGACGGCGAACCACGACTCGATTAACCGACGCCGTTGCTCTTCGTCCGCTTCGCTGAACTCCTCGCGGCTAAACGTCTCGACCGCGGATTTATACTTGAAATAGCGGAACTCTTGGAATCCGACGCCGAGCTTCTCGAGCGTGCCTTTGTAATACGTCCGCCCCATCAGATATCCGGAAATGTCGAGAACGCCGAGCGGGTGCATCACCACGCGGTCGGCGACGGAGGCGAGGTAGTAGTCGTTCAAGCCGCCGCGCTCGAGATAGACGACGATTTCTTTGCCGGCGTCTTTCAACCGTAGCAGCTCTTCGCGGATCTCCCAGAGGAACTCGGCGGGGGCGTCCACGTCGGCGTAGGAAACGTACACGCCTTTGACGGTCTCGTCGCGGCGCGCGGCGTCGAGATCTTCGAGGATTCCGAGCAGCTCCGGCTCGTTGTTCATCCCAAAAAACTCGAAGCGTTGGTAGGCGACGGTTCCCTTCATATCGAGTTTGAAGTAGTCGTCTCGCGACTCAAATTCCCGCGTCGGGGTCCGGTCGTATCCGCCGAGACGAACGCCGTAAAAGACGTCGTTGGTCGTCTCGCCGTTGTCGGCGGCTCGCCCGACGGCCGAAGCGCCGAGGTTGCCCAAACTCAGCTCCACGCCGAGGGCGATTTGCTCGCCGTCGAAATATCTGCCCGTAAGGCGAACGCCGTCTTGAACTTCGAAGGCGGCGCCGAAGCTATACTCGGGCGAGTCGATTTCGTCCTGCGTTTGATAGACGTAGTCGGCGAAGAGGGCGAGGAGCGGCGTTCCAAACGGACGGACGGCGACCTCGCCGACGATCTCGCTTTGGTCGCGCGGCGTTCTTCCGACGAGCGTTCCGCCGATAGAGAGATAACGGTTGGGACGCGCCAACACGCCGAGCGAGTAGAGGTTGGCGCGGTTCAGCGCGTCCGCCGCGCCCGTTGACCATCCGAATCCGAAGCCGACGTTAATACCTCGGTCGCCCCCCGCGAAAGCGAGGGTGTAGTCGGTTACTTTTTGCGATCCGAATTTCTGATCGGTCGCCGTGAACGAGAAGCCCGGCGTGGCGAGCGTCGCGGAGAGATAGTCGTAATCCGCTCCGTCTATCGGATTCCGCCACGCGATAAAGAGGTCGGGTTTCGTCATAGTGGCGAGCACGGCGGGGTTGCCGACCCCGTACGCGCCGTATTTCATCGCGCCGGCGGGCGACGCCATACGCTTAGTGCGCTCGTAGTAGCCGTAGTCGGTTTGCGCGTACGCGCTCCCGACCGTAGCGACGAACGCCAATGTCGCCAACGCGACGGTGCATAGTTTCATAACGCTTCCTTTCGGATTTTGTATGTTCCGGGGTACTCCCATCTTTCGTCGGCAAAGGTACGACGGAACGCCCGCGTCGGCAACGAGAAATCGGTTAAGCGGCGGTTTCCGTCGGTAAACGGTCGTTCGTCCGGATTATTTCCCCAACACCGCCGCGTGATCGACGAGGCGGAAGGGGCGACGGAGGAGGCGGAGCCCGGCGCGCTCGGCTACGTCGAGCGTCTCGGCAAACTCGCGCCGCTTGACGTGGAAGCCGGGTTCTACCAGAAGCGCCCTCGCGTCGGGTTTGAGGAGCGCGGCGAGCTCGGCGAAGAGCTTCGATTGGTCGGGGGTTTCGTGAACGACGTAGAAGAGCAACGCAAAGTCGATCGGTTCGTCTATTCCGATTGCGTACTCGGGACACGTCCGCGTCTCGACGCGCGCTTCGAGTCCCGCCATCTCGGGTTTCCGTTCAAGCAGGTCGAGCATACCGCGCTGCAAATCGACGGCGATTACCTTCCCTTGCTCTCCCACCAAACGCGCGGCGTCGGGGACGAAGAAGCCGGGACCGCATCCATAGTCGAGGACGACGGCGCCGGGACGGATATACGGCGCGAGTAGTCGCCGCGGGTTCTGAACGAGACGGCGCCAACCGGAGTCGAGTCCGCCCGCCCTCTCGACGGGACAGACGCGGTGCGGATCTTCACGAGTCATAGGCGATCTCCAAAAACATGTTCGAGAGAGTGAACGATTGAGAATCCAACGCGCCAAAGTACACGGATCCTCGGCGGTTCGCAAGACGCGCCGCCTTCCCCTCCCCCACCTATGACAAAGGACGCCCCTTTCAAGGCGCCCTTCCGTAATAATAACACGCGTCGAGCGTTAGTCTTCCAGAAACTCCACGCGTCCGTCCTCGATCGAGTAAATCGCGCCGATGATATCCAGATGTCCCTCGTCGCTAAGTTTTTTCAGCGTTTTGGAGGACGCAAGCGATTGCTCGATTTGGTAGTGGACGTTCTCGCGAACCGACGTCTCGACGAGATCGCCATGGTCGTGAGCTTTCGCCCTCTCGACGGCGGGGGCGATCCGAGTGGCGAGCGACATGATGTTCTCGCTATAGTCGCCGCCTTTCACCGTCGCGCCGACGGCGCCGCAACTCGTGTGACCCAACACGACGAACAGGGGCGTCTTAAGGTATTTCGCCGCATACTCGATGCTGCCGAGCGTCTCGGGATCGACGACGTTGCCCGCCACGCGAATGACGAACAGCTTGCCGATCGTCTCGTCGAAGAGGATCTCGGGCGATACGCGGCTATCCGCGCACGTTAGCACGATGGCGTAGGGATGTTGCGAGGTTTGCGTAGCCGCGACGCGCTCGGCGTAGTCTTTTTGCATAAACTCGCCGGATACAAACCGCTCGTTGCCCACTTTCAGCAACTCGATGGCTTTGTCGGCGGTGATTCCTTCGGGATGCTTGTGATCTTCTTGCGCCATAACTCCTATCGAGAATATGAAAAATGAAAGACCGGTTGACAAGATTAGACGTTCACTCTTACGCATAGCGCGCTCCTTTTGATTGATATATCGTTGAACGTCACTCTTCCCCCGGAGAGCGAAAGCGGGCGACGAGCTCCACATAGCGGCAATATAACAAATTTCGCGAATATCGACTACGGCAAATCACAAACGCCGCACCGGCGGCTCCGCTCCATTTGGACGGTCGTGTGGCGGAGATCGAACCGCTCGGCGAGCCCTCGGCTAATCTCCTTTAGGATCTCGTCGCCCCGCGCGTCGGGCGCCACGAGATGGGCGGTTAGCGCCGTTTCGTTGGAGCTCATCGCCCGGACGTGCAAATCGTGAACCTCTTCCACTCCCTCTCTCTCCTCCGGATATCGCCTCACCTCGTCGATATCCACATCGCGAGGAACCGCGTCCAGCGCGAGATTCACCGACTCGACGAAGAGCCGCCACGTCCCGACGACGACGACGCCGACGACGAGGAAACTCGTCGCGGGATCGATCCAATAGGCGT
>WJMR01000388.1 GCA_014727845.1 Ignavibacteriales bacterium | reverse complement strand
CTCTTCTGCTTCGACATCGTCCACAGCGAGGGCCAAACGGATATGTCGATCGGCGCGGGCATCCACCCCATAAGCGCCACGAGAAATCCGATCGAACCGATCGTCCACGGGTCGGGGCCTCGATACCCTTCGGGCGCGACGGGACCGTTGACGGCGGCGGTCGCGGCGGCGACGAGCGTGGCGACGGTAAGAACGCCGACGATGCTTTTCGTCGTCGCGTCGAGCGTTTTGTATCTTCCCCCCAGCACGATCGCGACGCAGACGACGACGACGACGGCGGAGATCGCCCACAACGGCGCGTTCGATAATCCGAACGAGGTCGCCAACGCGGCGGTCGCCAGCGTAACGCCCGCGATGTTCACCGTGCCCGTTACGAAACTCAGAAAAAAGAACGCGAACAAATACGGTTTGCCGAGCAAGAGGTATCCCTCCAACAAACTCTTGCCCGTCGCGGCGGTGTAGCGTTGGCTGAATTGGAAAAACGGATATTTAACGACGTTGATGGCGATCACCAGCCCGACGAGCGCGAAACCGTAGGCGGCGCCGGCTCGCGTGGAGGCGACAAGGTGCGAGCCGCCGATCGCGGCGCCCGACATCACCACGCCGGGCCCGATCGTCCTCCACAACGATTGCATTCGAGAACTCATAGTTACCTACTTCCGGGGAAGGAAAACCGTCGTGAAGATATTAAACTCGCGGGACGGGCGCAACGGCGCGGCAACTATTTAGATAGGGCGACGACCCACGCACGCGACTCGCTCGTCTTCCGACGGAGTTCGTCGCGGCGCATACGGGCGGATTGGTAGTCGGGATATTGCCCGGAAAGGACCCGATAGACCGTCCCCTTTTGCGGATGGCGCATCCGAAGCACGGTGGTCTTCACGCCGCTCTTCCGTAGGCGTTTCGCCTCGTTGTTCGAACGCCACTGTTGGTAGTTCGAGGCCAAGCACACCGTGAAGCCGCCCTTCTTCGGATCGACCGTCGCGTCGTCGTCGCCCTTCTTTACGGGCGTTTCTTTCTTCTCCTTTTTCGGAGGCGGCGGCGTTTCCTTTGTCTCTTCGTCGCAGGCGGTCGGAAGCGCCGACGCGACGAGGAACAAGCCGAAGAAGAGATATTTCGTGATAAGGTTCCGCATTGCGCGTCGTCGGAAAAAGGCGACAACTCTCTCTTATAAATAAACCGTACGTTAACAATTTAAGTTTAAAACACAAAAAGCCGCCCGCCTTTCCGACGAGCGGCTTCTTCGCCAACGCCCGATAAGGTCGCCGTTATTCGTAAATCTCGACAACCTCTCCGTTGTGATAGAATTGCACGTTCTTCCCGAGCGCCATAAGTTGCGCGGCGTCTTGATTGGCGCCGAGATACTCGAAGTATTCCTCGCTCGCGAATTGAATTCTGGAACGGTCGTTCGCCGCTTTCGATTGCACGTACGAATCGACCCAGCCGTACTCGTTTTGATAGACGGCTCGCCCTTGCACGTTCCGCGTTTGTTGGACTTCGTCGTCGTAGCCGTAGCGGTTCATCCCTTGGCGCGTTTGACGGTAGTTCGCGGCTTGGTTCAAATCGCGATATTCCTCGCTCGCTTGCACGCTCTCTTCGCCGGATTTCTTACCCGCGCCGTAGTAATCGGATTCGTAGCGGCTCTTATCCGCCCGGTTCCGCTCGGTTCCCGACACGGTCGCTTGCTCCTCGGGCATATCGCCCGAAGCGGCGCGCGCCAGCTCGTCCTCGAGGATGAGATAGCTCGTGTAGGGGGTGACGATCCCGTGCGTCCGCGCCAGCTCCACGATCTCCTCGACCAGCTCCTCGCTCTCGCCGTTCAGTCGGATGAGCTCGAGCAGATGTCCGATCCGACGCGCCGCCCAAATCGGGGCGACGAAATCGTAGCGCGTCTCGTCGTCGGCGAACGAGGCGTCGTACTCGAACCGTTTGTTCGACCCCTCGACCTCGCCGCGCAAGATCACCCGACTGTCGCCGTCGCCCTCGTATCTACCGAGGATCGTCAACGTCGAACCCTTGAAGAGATCCGGCAAGCCGTCGATCTTCGGGTAGGACTGATAGACGTCGATCCCGCCGCCGAAATCGATTTCGAGATCGATCAACGCGGGCGACTCGACTTTGTCGAAGAAGGCGACGATCGCTTTATCGACGTCCTCGCTCGGCGCGATGTAGTCGCGCGCGGCTTTCGTCGATTGAGCGATCTTATCCAGCAGGTGCGTGTTGATCTCCGTGCCGACGCCGAAGACGAAAATCCGCGCGTCGTCCGCGTTCATCTTCTCGATCGCGCGCGTCAACTTCGCCTCGTCGCTCTCCCCGATCGTCGGCTTACCGTCGGTAACAAAAACGACGAAATGCGGATGTTTCGGATCCGTCTTCGACGCGAACGCGACGCGGAAGGCGTCCTCCATATTGGTGCCGCCGACGGGCGACATTTTGTCTATGAACGCGTCCGCCTTCTTTTTGTTGCCGGCGTTCGCGGGCTCGAGTCCGTCGAACAGACCGCGCGCCTCGGTCGAAAAGCGCACGATCTGGAAACGGTCGCCCGAGCGGAGCTCGCCGACGCAATACCGGAGCGCCTCGCGCGCTTGCTCGATCTTCTCCCCCTTCATACTGCCGGAGACGTCGAAGACGAACGTTACATCCTTCTCGACGGGCGGGCTCTTGCCGTCGTCGTAATCGGGCGCCAAGCTCAGAAAGAAGTAGCCGTCCTCGCCCGCGGGTTTGGTCGAGAGGAGCGTCAGATCGAACGCGCCGTCGCCGACGCCGTAGTAGAGCTTAAAGTCGATGTCGGGCTTCACTCGTCGCTCCTCGTAGGAAACGACGACGCGATCGTCGGACTTCCGAACGACGTCCACCTCGTGCGTGGGACAATACACGTTTTCGACGCCCCCCTCCCGCTCGATCTCGACGACGACCGAGACGTTCTCCAGCGGCTTGGCGGAAAACTTCTCCGTGTTGAGCGGATAGACGTACTCGATCGTAAGGTTCTCCTCGGGGAGCGCCTCGCGATAGACGATCCGCATCGGCAGCTCGCTCTTCGGCTCAATCGGGAAGACGCGCAGTTTATAGAGTTCGCGCCCGACGTACTCGAGCAGCGCGGGGTCGCGCGCTTGGCGGACGATGTCCTCGTAGATCCGTCGCGCCTCCTCGGCGTCGAGAAGCTCCGCCTCCATTTCGACGCCCCCCAACTCCAACGAGAACTCCTCGAAAACGGCGCCCTCGGGAACGGGGAAGAGATAGAATCCCTCGATACGCGAATTTGTCGGGTTGTAGAATTTCTGATCGATTTCCGTGATCGCAAATCGTCCTTCGATCTCGACCTCCACGTGGTGGTAGATCACCTCGAGCGGGAAGGGCGTCGGGCTCGCGGGCGGAAACGGGGGACGGACGACGATGAAGCCGTCCGCCCGAGCCGCGCCGCTCGCCGCCAAGAGCAAAAGGATCGTCGCGATCGCTATGCGGCGTTTCATGGCTCGCTCCTTATTGGTCGAAGGTGAAGTCGTTTCGGGTCGCCTGCTTGCGCACCGCCTCGATCATCGCCTCGTCGAGGGATTTCTCCTCGGCGTCTTGCTTGCGCTGCTCGGCGATGTACTCGCGGCGCTTCTTGTTCACTTCGGCGATGCGGTCTTGCACGTCGCCGCGCTTCTTCGACATCTCCTCGACGTAGGCGCGCTTCTCGTCGTCGGTCATATCGCGCATCTCCTCGGGCAACTCCTCCTCCTCGATCTCCGCCACGTCGAGCGCTTCGTCCTCGGCGGCGTCCACAAGATCCCATCCCGAATTACGATACTGCGACGTGGATTTCGCGGCGGCGCGCTCGGCCATCGTTCCCGCGCCCACGCCCGCGGCGTTCGCGTCCTGCTCTTCTTGCGCCTCTTTCTTCATCCTCCCGACCGAACCGTAGGGGAGGTACGTGTCGTTCAGCTCTTCGTTGAGCTCCACAAGCTCGTCGTCGTACGGCGTCGGCGGATCGGCGACGGCTTGGTTATGGTCGATGTTCATATACTCGCCGTCGGCCAGATCGGCGCCGTCCTTCCACATCGTCTCGACCCCTTCGTTGAAGTCGCCGCAGAAAATTGTGTTGACGATGATACCCTCTTCAATCGCGTCTTTGCAGGATGTCTTATAGTCGATCTCCCCCTGCGTGAACTCTTCGTTGCCCGCGATAAAGATCAGCTTCAAGTCCTCGGGATCGTCGCTCCAGTCGAGATCGTCGGTGGCGCGCTTAATTACCTCTCCGCAATATTCGCTGCCGCCGTTGGTTTGCAACTCAAACAGCTTCTCGGAAATCAAGTCGAGGTCGGTCGTCAACGGCGCGAGTCGGCGGACGTACCCCATCTCCTCCGGGACGTCGTCCTTGCCGTACTCGTAGAGCGCCACGCTCAGCTCAATCGTCTCGCCGTTCTTTTTCGAGAGCGCGAGTTCGTTGACGATCTTCCACAGCTTCGCCTTCGCCTGCTCGATCAGCCCGTCCATCGAGCCGCTCGTATCGAGGAGGATCGCGAGTTGCACTTTCGGCCCGTCGGTCTCCTCGGTGGGTTTGTGCGCCGCGCGGAGCGATATCGACGCCGTCGCCACAAGCGCGAACGTCGCGATTACGATTATCTTTTTCATTGCCTTCGCCTTCCGTTTTGTTGTGTACGTTGTTCCGCTTTTCTCTTTATACCCTCGCCCTCGCGGAATTGTTCCAACCTTTTTTGTTCCAATTGCGCCGTCTTAATATATTAAGTGAAGGTATTCAATTATCATAAACGGAGAAAGAGATGCGCGGGATTATCCTTCCCCTTGTTATAACTTCAATCGTCGGCTCGGCGCTCGCCCAACCCGAGTCGATGATGAGCGAGCTGACCAGACTCAAGAACGACGTCAAAACGATACGCGTATCGAGCTACGACACGACGGGCAACAACTACGACTATTTCAAAAACATCGAGCCGGGCGAAACGCGAACGATTATGGACGTCGCGGGCGCGGGCGTCGTATCCCACATTTGGATCACCATCGCGCCGGCTCCGCCGAAGATTAGTCGGAACGACATTGTCCTCCGTATGTATTGGGACGGCGAGGAAACCCCGTCGGTCGAGTCGCCCATCGGTCCGTTCTTTGGGCAAGGGTGGGACGAGAAGTACGTCTTCGTCTCTCTGCCTCTCGCGGCGGGCCCGAAGGACGGGTTGGCGCTCGTGAGCTACTTCCAGATGCCGTTCGCCGACGGCGCGCGGATGGAGATTGAAAATCAATCCGAAGAAACGATCACCAACTTCTATTACTACATCGACTACTACGAAAAAGAATCGCTGCCCGAGGACGTCGGCAGATTTCACGCCTTGTATCGCCACGAGACGACCGAGGCGCTTCCCGACGGCGAGAACGAGTGGGCGGCGCTCGGCGATCCCGAGGAGAATCCGACGGGCGCGGAGAACTATGTCGTCTGCGAGATTGAGGGACGCGGACACTACGTCGGCGTTAACTACTACGTCCACTCCCCCACGCCGATGTGGTACGGCGAAGGGGACGACATGTTCTTCATCGACGGCGAGCCCTTCCCCCCGTCGCTTCACGGCACGGGCACGGAGGACTACTTCAACACGGCGTGGTGCCCGCAAGAAGAACTCTACCATCCGTTCTACGGCTACCCGCGCGTCAACGAGCAATTCGGGTGGATGGGCAGAACGCACGTCTATCGCTTCCACATCACCGACCCCGTGTACTTCGACGAGTCGCTCCTCTTCTCGATCGAGCACGGACACAACAACGCGCTGACGCTCGACCTCTCGACGGTGGCGTACTGGTATCAATCCGAACCCCACAAGCCGTTCCCGCCGCTTCCGTCGGTCGAGGAACGCGCCCCGAAACCGTTCATCTCGCCTTACAACGTTCATCGGTGGCGGCACAACTACCGCGAGAATATGGGCGGCGATCCCGAGATATGGGGCAAGGAATGGGAAGAGAAATAATTTCATCTTTTAGATAGGGGCGCCGCGCGCGCCCTTATTATATATTAGTAGAAACTCGAAACGAACGACGGGTACGAACACGGAAAGGATAATCGATGAGACGTATTGTTATACTCGCGACGTTGGCGACGGCGTTCGCGTTCGCGCAAGTCGATCCTCCGCGCTTGGCGAGCCCCGCTCCGACGAGCGACGGCGCGTACGCGACCGACAACCGAGGATCGGCGATTTACAACATCACGAACGGCGAACTCCGCGGCGTCGTGGAGGGACGAGGATCGGGAAGATATTTCACGCTCGCGCCTTCGGGCGACGCGCTCGGGTTTAAGTCGTTCGACGAGAACGGGCGACAGATCCCCTCGCTCTACGACGCCTCGACGGGCGAAGTCGTTCGACTCGCCGAGCCGGCCGAGTTCGCGGGGCAACCCTCCTTCGCCGCGAACGGGACGATCGCGTTCACCGTCGGCGAGACGTTGCGCGTCGTCGGCTTCGGGAAGGAAAGCGCCCACGATCTCGGCGCGCGCGTCAATCTCGCCCGCATTTCCCCCGACGCCGCCTTCGTCGCCTTCAACGACGACAACGATCAACTGTTCGTTCTCGATCTCGCGACGGGCGAGCGCGAGGCGATCACCGACGACGAGACGGGCTACTTCAATCCGCAATGGTCCCCGAGCGGCGCGCGTCTTCTCTACCAACGCCTGAACGGCGAAACGTTCGTCCGCGATATGACGACGGCTTCGATAGCGGCGCTCGGCGAAACGCGCACGCCGAGGTGGGCGACCGACGAGGAGATCGTCTTCCACCGCGTCGAGAGCGAGGGCTACCGCGTCGTTAACGCCGATCTCTATCTCGCGCGCGCCGACGGTTCCGCGGAAACGCGGCTGACCGCGACGAGCGACCGCTTTGAAATGGAGCCGACCTACGACGCGAAATCGGGTTTGTATTTCATCGACGCGAAATCCAACGCGCTCCTCCGCGCCCCGCTCGACGCCGCGGATCGAGCGCTCGGCGAGCCCGAAACGCTTTACCGCGCGCCCGACGATTTTGAGCCGCGACGATACGAGCGAAAATTTGAAGACCGAGGCGCTCGAGCGAAGGACGTCCCCTACGTGCACCAAGTGTACGACACGCCCCCCGACGCGTACGAGGGGTATTGGGCGTGCGCCCCGACGACCGCCTCGATGGTCTTCGCGTATTACCATATCGTGCCGCCTTGGCCCTCCCACTGCGCGGACCCCTCGTCGCACTATAACGACTACGGCGCCTACGTCGTGAACAAGTATAATTTTTTGGGTAGTAGCTACACGCTCGCCGCCTCGAACTATCGCGAGAACGACGACTACGGCGGCTACGGCTATATGTGGAACGGCGGGAGTCCGCACTCGAAGATGCGGCAATACTACCTGAACCACGGCCTGGACGCGACGCAATCCGAGTCGCCCCCTTACTCGCAGGCGAAGGCGGAGATCGACGCCGACCGACTCTACACGATGTGCGTCGGACTTACGACGTCGGGGCACCTCGTATTGGCGCACACGCTCGGATCGGGATCGCGCGAGCTGATTGTAAACGATCCTTACGGAAACAAGAACACGCCCTACTATCCAAGCTACGACGGGAAGAACACGAACTACGATTGGCCCGGCTACAACAACGGCAACGAGAATCTTAACACGGTGTACTGGTGCGTCAAACATTCGTACGCCGCGCCGACGTTCTCCGACACGCTCGTTGACGATATGGACTTCACCCGTTTCTTGCCGTATAATCAAGCCCCAAGCTCGATGGAACTCTGGCGCGACTCGAAGTCGGGACACAACGGGCATATGTGGTTTACGAGCACGAAATCGCAACGGAAGTGCTACGGACTCTGGCGTCCGACGATTCCGCTGGACGGTATGTATCGCGTCTTCGCCTACGTCGCGACCGCCACCGCCGAGAACGTGCGCTACACGATTAGGGCGGCGGACGGCGAGCGGCACGTCTTCGTCGATCAATCGCAATACAACAACGAATGGATCGACTTGGGCGTCTCTCGGTTCGACGCCGGTTCGGAGGGCTACCTCCTCCTCGGCGACGGGAGCGACAAAATCGATCAGTACGTCGTCTTCGACGCGGCGCGTTTTTCGTACGAGGGTCCCGTCTCGGCGGACGATCGATCCGCCGCCCCGACGTCGTTCGCGCTCGCGCAGAACTACCCGAATCCGTTCAACCCCACGACGACGATCCGCTACGAAACGCCGCGCGCCGCGACCGTGCGAGTGGAAGTCTTCAACGCGCTCGGCGAAAAAGTCGCGACGCTCGCCGATGGTCGCGTGGAGGCGGGCGTTCATTCCGTCGAGTTCGACGCCGACGTTCTCGCCGCTTCGGGCGCGTACTTCTACCGCCTCGCCGCGGTCGGCGACGACGGCAAACGCTTCCGACAAGCGCGCAAAATGCTGCTGGCGAAGTAGAACCTCATTGGCGAGGATTTTTTAAGGCGGACGCGTTCCGCCTTTTTTTTTGGTGGATCGCTTGACAAGGATTTTTCCTCGCCTTATATTTTGAATGATCGTTCATTCATTAATAAAGTGCAAGCCCTATGTCGCCCCGTACCGAAGAACAATTCGCCGAAATGAGAGAAGCGAGCCGGACGATAATTCTGGACTCGGCGTTGGAGCTGTTCGGCGAACGGGGTTATCACGCCACGTCGATCGCGCAGATCGCGCGGAAGGCGGGAACGTCACAGGGCTTACTCTACAACTACTTCGACGGGAAGCGTCATCTACTCGAGGAGATCTATAAGCGGGGTTTCGCGGAGATCGAGCGCTTTATCGAGGAATTCGAGGAGCATAAATTGACGCGCGCAAACCTGACAAAGTACATCGAGAGTATGTTCCGGGCGATGCTCGAGCATGAGAAATTCTGGCGCTTGTTCTATTCGATCTTCGTCCACCACGCCTCCGCCGAAGAAGTCGCCCCCTTTATCGAGCGCCATATGCAAGCGTCGATGACGCGAATGACGACGATGCTTGAACGCCTCGGCAGCGAGCGCCCCGGGGAAGACGCGTACATCCTCGGCTCGATGCTCGACGGCGTCGCTATTATGTTGATCTCTGTCCCCTCGCCCGACGCGAGAGAACCCTTTCTCCGACGCGCGGCGGAGTTGATAACGAAAACGTTTTACCAATCGAGGAGAAGAAAATGAAACGAACGTTGACGACGCTGCTCGCGATTCTCGTCTTCGGCGGCGCCTCGGCGCAAAGCGCCAAGACGATCGTGGAGAAGGCGTACTACAATCAAACGGGAGAATCGAAGTACTCCGAAATGACGATGAAGGTCGTAAGACCCGACTGGTCGAACGCGGTGGAGTTTCGAAGCTGGTCGAACGGCGTCGAGTATTTTATGATCGTTATCACCGCGCCCGCCCGGGACAAGGGTCAAGTATTCCTGAAACACGGCGACGATATGTGGAACTACCAACCGTCGATCGACCGCATGATAAAGCTACCCCCGTCGATGATGTCGCAATCGTGGATGGGGAGCGACTTCACGAACGACGACTTGATCCGCGAGGCGTCGATACTCACCGACTACACGCACGAGATCCTCGGCGAGGAGACGATTGACGGTTACGACTGCCGGAAGATCGCCTGCACGCCCAAACCCGACGCGCCCGTCGTGTGGGGCAAGCAGTTAATGTGGATCGCGAAAACGGGATACTATCAGATTCGCGTCGAGCAATACGACGAAGACGGCGATCTCGTCAACACTATGAAGGGCGAGAAGATCCGCAAGCTCGGCGGCAAAACGCACGCCACCAAGCTGACGATGATTCCCGCCGACGAGCCGGACAATAAAACGATCCTCGAGATCACCGACGCGAACTATAACGCCGCGAAGAGCGCGAGCTTTTTCTCTAAACAAAACATGAAGAAGCTGAGCCGCGAGGCGCGGTAACTCGAACGGACGGAATCTATGATAACGCTCATCAAACTCGCGTGGCGGAACTTGTGGCGAAACAAGAGGCGGACGCTCATCACCGTCGCGTCCGTGTTCGTCGCCGTCTTCCTCGCGCTGCTTATGCGCTCGGTGCAACGAGCGATGTACGACACGGCGCTCGACAACGCCGTCCGCCTCTCGACGGGACACTTACAAGTTCACCGCGAGGGTTATTGGAAGGATAAGACAATCAACAAGACGATGACGATTAAGGACTCGACGCGCGAGAAGATAGCCGCGATCGAGAATGTCGCCGTCGCCGCGCCGCGGCTGGAATCGTTCGCGCTCGTGTCGAGCGGTCCGCAAACCAAAGGCGCCGCCGTCGTCGGAACCGACCCCGAGATCGAGAACCGACTCACGAACCTCCGCGAGAAGGTCGTCGAGGGATCCTACCTCGAGCCGGGCGGCGCGCTCGTCGCCTCGGGCGTGGCGGAGTATCTGAAGCTCGGCGTCGGGGACACGATCGTCCTACTGGGGCAAGGGTATCACGGCTCCACCGCCGCGGGCGCCTATCCAATCGTCGGCGTCTTCGAGTATCCGATGAAGGAGCTTAACAACTCGATGATCTACCTCGCGCTCGACGACGCGCAATACCTCTACGCCGCGCCGCGTCGCCTCACGTCGCTCACGCTTATGCTCGACGATGGAGACGACCTCGAGGAGACGCGGGAGGAAGTCGTCGCGACGCTCGGCGAGGGGTACGAAACGCTGCCGTGGCAAGAAATGAATCGCGAGCTGGTGCAGTTTATCCGGAGCGACAACGTAGGCGGAATTATTATGCTCGCCATTCTCTACGTCGTCGTGGCATTCGGCGTCTTCGGTTCTATCGTTATGATGACGCTCGAACGACGCAAGGAATTCGGCGTGATGGTCGCCGTCGGGTTGCGGAAGGGAAAGCTCGCGACGATCGTCTTCTTCGAGTCGATCTTTGTGACGTTCGTCGGCGTCGTCGCCGGCTCGGTCGGCGCGATTCCGATCTTCGCCTACTTTTCCGCGAATCCAATTCCGTTGACGGGCGAGGCGGCGTCGGCGTACGAGGCGTTCGGATTTCCGCCCGCGATCTTGTTTTCGCTCGATCCGGGGCTTTTTCTCAATCAAGCGTCGGTGACCGCCGTCATTGCGCTCGTCGCCGCGGTTTATCCCGCGTTCGTCGTTATGAACTTACAAGCGGCGCGCGCGATGCGCGCCTAAAGGAGAGAACCTATGCTCACGTTGTCGCTCGCATGGAGAAACGTGTGGAGGAACAAGTTACGGAGCGGCGTGGTCGCCGCCGCCGTGGGAATCGGGTTGCTGGGCGGCGTCTATTCGATCGCCTTTTATAACGGGATGACCGTCTCCGCCGTGCGCGACGCCGCCGAGACGAGAATCGGCGACGCGCAACTCCACCACCCCAAACATTTGCTCGACGACGATCCGAAATTCTCGATCCCCGACGCGGACGCGAAACTCGCCGCCATCGGCGACCTGCCGAAGGCGACGGCCGCCGCCAAGCGCGTGGAAACGACCGCGATGGTCTCGACCGCCGCGACGGGCGCGGGCGTCATGCTTGTCGGCGTCGTGCCCGTGCAAGAGCGCGCCGCGCTGGACCTCCACGAACGTATCGTGAACGGGGATTTCTTTGAAACGAAGAAGCGACTCCCCGCCGTTGTCGGAAAGAAATTGGCGGATAAACTCGACGCGAACGTCGGCTCGAAAATCGTCGTCGCTATGCAGCGCCTCGACGGAGAGATCGTGTACGCCGCGTTCAAGATCGTCGGCGTCTTTCACACTTCCGACTCTCGCTTCGACGAAGGGAACGTCTTCGTCCTCTTCGACGATCTCTGCGATCAGATCGGCTTCGATCCGACGGCGGCGACGGAGATACTCTGCTCGACCGAGAAAGTCGCCGACGCCAAGCCGCTCGCCGCGTCGTTGCGACGAACGTTTTCGGAGGAGACGACGAACGAGCGACTCGTCGTCCAATACTGGGGCGAGGTTTCGCCGATCCTTGAAATGCTGGAAAGCACAAAAGATCAATTCGCCGCGATATTCCTGTTCATCATCTTGTTGGCGTTAAGTTTCGGCGTCGTCAACACGATGCTCATGGCGATTATGGAACGCCGGCGCGAGCTGGGCATGCTTATGGCGATCGGGACGAACGGGCGGATCGTCTTCTCGATGATCCTGCTCGAGACGATCTTCCTCACGCTCACGGGGTCGGCGGCCGGATTGATCGTCGGCTACGCGCTCGTCGAACTGACGGCGACGACCGGCGTCGATCTTTCCTTCTTCGGCGAGGGCTTGCGAGACGCGGGCTTCTCGGCGGTCGTCTATCCGTATCTCGATTTCGGCTACTACCTCGCCTTCGCCGCGATGTCCGCCGCCGCCGCGCTGATCGCCTCGCTCTATCCCGCGCGCAAGGCGTTAAAGCTCAACCCCGTCGAAGCGACGCGAGTGGACGTGTGATCGTCAATCACCAACGAAAAAGAAAGACCAACTATGAACGTCATTGAAACGAAAGACCTGAAAAAAGTTTACGACGAATCCGCCGTGGCGGTCACGGCGGTGGACGGCGTCTCGCTCTCGTTCGAGAAAGGCGAGTTCGCCTGCCTGGTGGGACCCTCGGGATGCGGCAAGACCACCCTTCTCAATATGATCGGCGGTCTCGACGAGCCGACCGAGGGAACGGCGATCGTCGGCGACGTTGATTTAAGCGAGCTCTCCTCGCGCGAGCTGGTGGATTTCCGACTCCGCAACGTCGGCTTCGTCTTTCAGGCGTACAACCTCATCCCCGTCTTCACCGCGCGAGAGAACGTCGAGTTCATCATGCATATGCAAGGAATGCCGGAGAAAGAACGGAAGCGACGCGCCGAGGAGGTGTTAACCGCCGTCGGATTGGGCGACCGCCTCGACGCCCGCCCCTCCGAACTTTCGGGCGGTCAGCAACAGCGCGTCGCCGTCGCGCGAGCGTTGGCGCCGAAACCGAAATTCATAATCGCCGACGAACCGACCGCCAACCTCGACTCGAAATCCACGGGCGCCCTTCTCGATATGATGCTCGAGATGAACCGCGAGGAGAAGATCACCTTCCTCTTCTCAACGCACGATCGCCGCGTCACCGAACGCGCGCGACGACTCGTGACGCTCGAGGACGGGAAAGTGGCGAAGGACGAGCGGCGATGAGGCGGGCGTTACTCGCGATCGCGCTTTTCGCGACGACGACGACCGCCCAAGAACTCCTCGACTATTCTCTCGGCGGATACGCGCAGTTCATGCACTCGACGTGGGCGCCGGAGCGGCAAGAGGAGTGGACGACGTGGAGCGAAATGAAAAATCGCCTCGACTTCGCATGGTATCCGACCGACGCGCTCGCTCTACGTGTCGGCTCGCGCAACCGCTTCGAGTGGGGCGGCCTGATTCAAGACACGCCGAACTACGTCGATCTCGTTACGCGCGACGACGGCTACGTCGATCTCGACTACGAGTTTTCGAGCGATAGGAACCATGCGTTCTATGGTAACGTCGATCGACTCTTCGTCGAATATTGGGCGGACGACTTCGTCGCCACGCTCGGCAGGCAGCGCGTCAACTGGTCGTTCAATCTTACGTGGACGCCCAACGACATCTTCAACAGCTACTCGATTTTCGACTTCGACTACGTCGAGCGGCCCGGCTGCGACGCGGTGAGCGCGGTATATTACACGGGCGTCGCTTCGTCGTTCCACGCGGCGGCGAAGATCGACGGGGACGAGAAGACGACCGTAGCGGCGATGTATCGGTGGAACGCGTTCGAATACGATTTTCAAGTTCTCGGCGGAACGATGCGCGACGATTACGTCGGCGGCGGCGCATGGTCGGGCGTGATCGGGGAGGCGGGCTTCAACGGCGAGGCGACCTACTTCGGACCGAAGGACGATTTCCTCGAGGGCGCGGTCGTCTTCTCGGCGGGCGCCAACTATGCGTTCGAGAACTCCCTCTCGATTCGCGGCGCCTATCTATTCAACTCCGGCGGCTCGACGCGGAACGCCTCCCGCGGTTCGTTTATGGAAATGGGAAACGTCTCCGCCAAAACGCCGACGCTCGCGCGCCACTCGATCTACGCGGAGGCGGCGCTCCGTCCCCACCCGCTTGTCCGAGTCGTCGCGAGCGGCGTTTTCAATCCCAACGACGGCTCGCGCTACTTCTCCCCGACGGTCGAGTATCTCCCGACCGAAAACCTCGACGTCGCGCTCCTCGCGCAGATTTTTCAAGGCGACGCGCGAACGGAATTTGGCGACTATGGAACGCTCGCCTTCGCGCGGTTCAGATACCATTTTTAGCCGGAGCGCTCGGCGATATCCGCAACAACGCTCTTTCATTTTTCCCCCTCGCTTCGTATGTTTCGCATACGTAACGTGTCCATCCACAAGATGATTTCGGGGGAGCGACGCCGCTCGCGGCTTGTCGCCGACGATAGCATAGAAAAACGGTCCGGCAATTATGGCGTTGGAAAACGAGATTAAAGCGATTTTGGAAAAGACTTTGAAGGCGGAACACTCCGACGTGTTGGGACAATGGATAACCGTCGGAACCGACGAAGCGACGAAGCAATTGCTCGCGCTTTCCGAATCGAACGGGAAGAACCTTACGAACGACGACGTCGAGGAAATATTCTTTATGACCGTCTCCGTTCAGGACGAAAAGATCGCCGGCGTGGACGACGCCGCGCAACAACTCGGCGCGAAGATGGGGTAGGCGCTACAGCCGTTTCTCCGCCAATCTCATCCGCAACTCCCGCTCCACCTCCTTATACTCGCTTACGGCTTCGCGCAACCGTTCCTCCAGCGCGGTAACCGAGTCGCCCTCCTCCGCGAGTCGTTCCATCGTTTCGTATAATTCGCGGAGCCGCGTCGCGCCTACGTAATCCGCCGTCGGCTTAATTTTGTGCGCGAGCGCGCGGGCGTTCGTAAAATTCTCGTCGCGGATTTCCCGTTCGAGCGCCTCGTATTGCGCGGGGGTTTGCTCGAGGAACCGCTCGACGATCTCGCGCATCAACGTTTGCTCGTCGCCGCTCGTCTCCGCCAAGTAGGAAAGATCGGTGCGCTCGTATCCCGCCGGGATCGCCGGCGCCTTCTCGCTCTTAGTTCCTTTCGCCGAATCGACCGTCGCGACGAGTTCGGCGTCCGCGACGTCCCCTCCCCGCTCGATCGCCTCGACGATCTTGTTAAAAAGGTCGTTCGGTTTGAACGGTTTCGGAACGTGCCCGTTCATACCCGCGTCGAGGATTTTACTCTTCGAGCTAATCAGCGCCGAGGCGGTGAGCGCGAGAATCGGGACGTCTTTCTTGGGCGCGTCGAACGTTTTTCGAATCGCGTCGGTCGCCTCGTAGCCGTCCATCACGGGCATCGAGAGATCCATTAAAATAATATCGTAGTCGCGGGCGCGTAACGCGTCGAGCGCCTCGCCGCCGTGTTCGACGAGGTCGCAATCGGCGCGCCACATTTTCAACATATTTTCGACGACCATCCGATTCATGTCGTTGTCCTCGACGACCAATACGCGAACGCCCTTGAGATCCTCGCGTTTGGCGCGCTCTTCGCCCTCCTCCTCGCCGCCCCTCGCGCGCGCGAAAGGAAGCTCGACGACGAACGTCGATCCCTCGCCGAGAACGCTTTCGGCGACGACGCTTCCGCCCTGCGCCTCCGTCAATCGTTTGACTATCGCCAAACCCAATCCCGTGCCCGCTACTTTCTTCGCGCTTTTCGATCCGACTTGGCGAAAACTCTCGAACACCTCATCGAGCTTGTTCGGCGGAATGCCGACGCCCGTGTCCTCGACTCGGAACGTCGCGACAACTCGCCCGTTCTCGAGCGCGTCCGTCTCCACCCGAAGCCGGACGCCCCCCCTCTCGGTGAACTTCACCGCGTTCGAGCAGAGATTAAGGACGATTTGATTCAGCCGAACAGGATCGCCGTTGAGCGCATTCGGAACGTCCTCCGCCACCTCCACATCGAAGGTCAAACCCTTCTCCTCGATCGCGTACCGCAACGTTCCCGCGACGCGCTCCATCGCCTCGCGGACGTCGAAGTCCTCTTCGGCGAACTCGATTTTCCCCGCCTCGATTTTCGAGAAGTCGAGCACGTCGTTGATGATGACGAGCAGGTTCTCGGAGGAGTCGCGGATAACGTTAAGAAATCGTCGTTGTTCTTCGGTTGGAGCGAGGTTGAGCAGAATGTTCGCGACGCCCATTACGGCGTTCATCGGCGTGCGGATTTCGTGACTCATATGGGCGAGGAATTGCTCTTTAGCGCGCGTGGAGGACTCCGCGGCGTTCTTCGCCAACTCCAGCTCGCGTCGCTGCCGATCCCGCGCGATGGCGCCGCCGATGGAACCCGCCGCCGCTTTGAGGATCGCCTTCTCGCTCTCGATCCACCGACGACGATGCGAGCAATCGTCGAACCCGACGAATCCCCAGAACTCCTCGAGTATCATAATCGGCACGACGACAATCGACAAAATATCCTGCGCTTCGAGGACGTCGCGCTCGCCTTCGGGGAAGTCCTCAACAAGTCCGTCGATCGCTTCGCCTCGCGAGAGTATCTCGCGCCATCGCTCGAAGCCCTCCTCGTACGGCATATTCTGTAATTCGGGATTGTCTATCTGCGGTTCGACGTCCTCGCTCGTCCACTCGAAATCTTGGCTCAGCAAGGGGCGTCCCGTTTCCGGTTCGTCGTGGTTTCTAAAAATGTACACCCGATCGACGTTCGCCGCCTTGCCGAGCCGGCTCAATGCGTTATTCACGGAGGCGCGGAAATCGGCGTTGGTGAGCAGTTCGTTCGTGGCTTCGGAAACGCCCGCGAGCAGAGCGCGCTTGAAGGCGAGGGATCGCTCGACCTTCTTGCGCTCGGTGACGTCGATCCCGATGCCGACGACGCCGAGCGTTTCGCCCGCGGCGTTGGTCGCCCGTCGCTTGATCGTCTGCAATGTGTGTCGGACGCCGTCGGAGAAGGTGATTTCCTCCTCGGTGTAAATGGGTTCGTCGCTCTCGAGCGCCCGCCGATCGGTGAGAGCGCACTCGGCGCGTTCGTTCTCGGTTATGGAGACCGACGCGGTTCCCAAGCCGACGTCGTTCGCGAATTGCTCGTTGACCATCTCGACTTCGCCGTCGGGGCTCGTCATCCAAATGCCGATGGGGGCGCTGTCGATGATCGTGTTGAGAATGTGCTTCCGCCGATCCGCCTCCTCGATGTAGTTCATCAAGTCGGTGATGTCCGTCAGCGATCCGACGATCCGATACGGTTTTCCCTCCTCGTCTCGCAACGCGGCGGCTCGGGCGCGCACCCAAATGTAAATGCCGCGACGATGACGCATCCTAAATTGCACGTCGTATTCCGCGCGTTCGCCCGTTACGTATTCGCGGACGTTCCGCTCGACGTACTCCGCGTCGTCGGGATGCACGAGCGCGAAGAAATCCTCGGGACGTTCGAACATGAACCCCTTTTCGTATCCGAGAATCGCCAGGTATTGGTCGGAGAGATCGAACTTGTTCTCGCGAACGTTCCAATCCCATATCCCGTCTCGCGACGCCTTAACGGCGAGCTCAAACCGTTGGCGATGCCATTGGTAGTCCTCGTCGTCGTCCGCTTTGCGGCTCGGCTCGAGCGCCGCCACGCGTTCGCGCAGGCGTCGGTTCTCCTCGAGCGCGCTTTGTAGTTCTCGGTCCCGCTCGTCGGGCGTTCCCCCGTTCATAATCGCCTTGTCGTTTAGTGGTGTCTGATCTTATTTTACATCAATATAGGAACTCCGCTATAGAGATTCCTCTATTTCGACGAGCGGGCGTATTGATTCGACGAACGACGGGAACCACTCGACGAACCGAGTCACGCCGGTTGGCGCACGTCGGCGATCAACTCGCCCACCAATTCGACGACTTGCTCTCGACTGAAGGGTTTGGGAAGGTGACGAGCAAAGCCGAGCGATAGAAACTTCTCCCGGTCTCCGAACATCGCGTATCCCGTCATCGCCACAATCGGCGTCTCGACGTTCTCGGTTTCGGATCGGATGACGCGCGCCGCCTCGACGCCGTCGATGCCCGCGCCGAGATTAATATCCATCAGAATCGTCGCGTACTTTTTCTCGCGCGCCAGCTCGATCGCGCGTTCGCCGTTCCGCGCATAGTCGAGGCGACAGACGCGTCGGAGAAACAGCTCGGTGATCTCCTCGTTGATCCGATTATCCTCGACCAGCAACACCAACGGCGGTTCGTCCGTTTCCTCGATCACGAAGTCCTTCTCGGTCATATCTTGATTGCGGTCGTCGTCCACGTCCCCGAGTAGCGAGAGGGTGAACACCGCCCCCTCGCCGAGCCGACTCTCGACCGTCACGTCGCCGTTCATCCATCGCGCCATTTTTCGCGCAATCGTCAACCCGACCCCGCTCCCCTCGTAGTGTCGGGATCTTCCCTCGGAGACTTGCCGAAACTCGTTGAAGATCAGCTCGTGATTTTCCGGCGCGACGCCGATGCCCGTATCCGCCACGCGCACGAGACACCGCCGCTCTCCGTCGATATCCTCGACGCTCCACGAAACCGTCACGCCGCCCTCGGTCGTAAACTTGATCGCGTTGTCGATCAGGTGCGAGACGATTTGCGAGAGGAAGCGTTGCTCGCCTTTTATTATCGCGCCCGGCCGACGCGCCTCCGAGAGGAGTCGCAACCCCTTCTCCTCGGCGATTTTTTTGTGCCGTCGCACCGCCGCCTCGATCGTCTCCTCGACGTCCACCTCCGTCTCGACGAACTTCACCTCTTTCGACTCGACGAGCGACAAATCCAAAATCGAGTTGAGCGTGTTCGCCAACCGTTTCGCGGATATCTCAACCGACTCCGCCATCGAGCGCTGTTCGAGATTGGCGAGATCTTCCTTAAGGATTTGCGCGAACCCGAGGATGCCGTTGAGCGGCGTCCGCAACTCGTGACTGATGTTGGCGAGGAAGTTGCTCTTGATGACGTTCATCCGCTCGGCTTCCTCCTTGGCGCGCTTGAGGTTCTCGACGTATCGCCGTCGCTCGGTTACGTCGCGGATATTCGCCGCCGCGCCCTCGACGCCGTCGGTGCGGAACCTGCCCGTGACGGCGATTTCAATCCGCCGCTCCTCCTCGCCTCTTGCGACGTTCGCTTCGACTATTCGCGTCTCGCCCTCGTGTTCCGCCGCAAACGCGAGAACTCGGGCGACGTCGCCGTCTTGATCCTCCACGAGATCGAACAAAGACGCGCCGATCAGTTCGTCGGCGTCGGCGCCGAGCAAGGCGCCCGATGGGGGACTGGCGTATCGGATCGCGCCCGTTTCCGAAAGCACGAGCGCGCCGTCCGAACCGTTCTCCACCAAGGCGCGGAAGCGCCGTTCCTCGCGCTCGCGCGCGTCGCTCTCCGCGCGGCGCCGCACCGTTCCTCTGAGCCGCAATCTCGTCTCGACCGACCGCAACAATTCGTCGATATCGTAGGGCTTCGGGATGTAGTCGTCGGCGCCCAAGTTCATCCCTTCGCGCGCGTCGGATTTACTCGTCCGCGCGGTTAAGAATATCAGCGGGATATGCTCGGTCTCCTCGTCGGCGCGAAGGCGCGCCAGCAAACCGGGACCGTCCAGCTCGGGCATCATAATATCCGACACGACGAGATCGGGTTTCAACTCTCGCGTAATCCGCCACCCCTCCTCGCCGTTCACCGCGGCGGCGGCGACGTATCCCTCGGCTTCCAACAACTCCACAATGTTCGTGCGAATCGGTTCGGAATCTTCAACAACTAAGATCGTAGCCATCGGCTTATTCTCCGTTCTCGTCGTAATAAAAAACCCGGGGAAGACGTAGAGGCAAACGTCTTCCGCCGGGATGATAGGGCGTTAGGGAACGTAGGAGGGCGTGTTTGTGGAAGCTTATTCGCGCTCCCCGCTTGCGCGTCGCCGTCATAAAAAGTAAGCCGTTCCCGAAAAATCGCCCCCGGAAGGCGACGGGGCGTCGCCTTCCCGATCGGGGACGTTAGGGCGTTAGGGAACGTAGAGGAGGTGTTTCGAAGTTCGTTCGTCGCGCATCGTATCGGTACGGACCGCGCGGAGACGACGCGGAGGCCGCTTCCCACGCGGGCGCCGCGCGGTGAGGCGTCGTTTGGGGCGATAAACCGAGACCGCAATTTCCCGACGCGAATCATATCGCCTCCTTGCGCGGATCGCTCGCCTGAGTCGCTTGAAGGAAGCGCGGGAATCTCGCCGTAAACGTCGAGCCCTCGCCCGGCGCGCTTGAAACTGTAATCGTCCCGCCGAGCGCCTCGACCGAGCGAACCACAATCGCCAAGCCCAATCCCGTGCCGGGAATGGCGCCGACGTTCGAGCCGCGATGAAATGAATCGAACGCTTTGCCGAGATCCTCGGGCGTCATCCCGATTCCCTCGTCCGCGACGACGACGACGACCTCCTCGTCGGCAACGCGCGCCGTCACCGCCACTCGCTTTCCCTCGGGCGAGTATTTCACGGCGTTCGAGAAAAGATTGGAGAGTATTTGTCGGAGCGACTTCTCGTCCCCGACGATATCCTCGTCGCCCGTGAAAGTAAAATCAAAGGCGTGATCGGTTCGCGACGTAAAGAGCGTCTCCTCGGATAACTTGCGTAGATAGCTCGGGAAATTCATCTCGCGCGGTTCGAGACGGAGCGTGCCCGCGTCCGACCGACCAATGTAGAGCACGTCGTTCACGAGCTCCTGCATTTGCTTCGCCGACGCGGCGATCCGATGGATATGTTCGCGTTTCCGTTCTTCGCTCCAGACGTCGCCGTACCTGAGCATCATATCCGCGGAGGACCTAACGGCGGTGATGGGGGTGTGATATTCGTGTGAGACCATAGAGACAAAGCGGGATTTCAGCGCGTTCAACTCGCGCTCGCGTTCCAAGGCGCGCTTCGCCTCCTCCTCGGCGCGTTTCCGCACGGCGATCTCTTCGTTAAGTTGTCGGTTCGCCTTCTCGAGTTGCGACGTTCTCTCGACGACCCGGCGTTCGAGATCCTCGTTCATCTTTCGGATACGCTCGCGACTTTCGGCCAACTCGCGCTCGGCTTTCCGTCGCTCGGTGATATCGCGGAGCGTCACCAATAGCGTCTTGCCCTCGCGGGAGGGGAACATCGACGCGGTGAGCTCCATCGGGCAGACGCTCTCGTCGGCTTTCAGAAATCCGTACGTTTCGAGCGCGTCGCCGCGCGCCACGAGATCGGCGGCGAAATCCTCCCGCTTGAGGGACGAGCTCGGGGGCGTGATCTCCTCGAACGACTTGCCGATCAAATCGGCGG
>WJMR01000387.1 GCA_014727845.1 Ignavibacteriales bacterium | reverse complement strand
CGAGTCGGCGCCGGCGGCGACGGCTTTGGGCACGTCGCCCGTGAACTTGACGCCGCCGTCGGCGATAACGGGGACGCCCGCCTTCGAGGCGGCTCGCGCGGCTTCGATGACGGCGGTGATTTGCGGCATCCCGACGCCCGTGACCACCCGCGTCGTGCAGATCGATCCCGGACCGATGCCCACCTTCACGGCGTCCACGCCGAGCTCGACTAAATCGCGCGCCGCCGATTCCGTGCCGACGTTGCCGGCGACGATTTGCGCGTCTTTAAATTTCTTGCGGATCTCCTTGATCACCCGCATCACGCCCTCGCTATGGCCGTGCGCCGTGTCGATCACGATCGCGTCCACGCCCGCGTCCAACAACGCTTCGGCGCGATCGATCGCGTCGCCGCCCGCGCCAACCGCCGCCGCGACGCGCAACCTGCCGTGCTCGTCTTTGCACGCGTTCGGATACTTCCTCTTCTTCTGTATATCTTTGAAGGTGATCAAGCCGCGGAGCTTGAAGTCGTCGTCCACCACGGGCAACTTTTCGATCTTGTGCTTCTGTAGCATCTCCTCGGCTTTGGCGAGATCGGTGCCCATCGGCGCGGTGACGAGTTTGTCTTTCGTCATCAGCTTGGTGACGTTGAGCGACGTATCGGGAGCGAAACGGAGATCGCGGTTGGTGAGGATGCCGACAAGCGTTTGCGAACCGTCCACGATCGGGATGCCGGAGATACTGAACTTCTTCATCATCGCGAGCGCGTCGGCGATCGTCGCCGTCGGGGGAAGCGTGACGGGTCTAAGGATCATCCCGCTCTCCGAGCGCTTCACTTTGTCCACCTCGTCGCACTGCCGCTCGATCGTCATATTCTTATGAAGCACGCCGACGCCGCCTTCGCGCGCCATCGCGATCGCCATCCGCGATTCGGTCACCGTGTCCATAGCCGCGGAAACGAGGGGCGTATTGAGCTTGATCTCTCGGGTAAAGCGGGTCGTTACGTCCGTCTCTCGCGGTAGGATCGCCGACCGACGGGGTATAAGCAACACGTCGTCGAAGGTGAGGCCTTCGAGTATAAATTTGTCTTCGCTCATAGGATTCGCCAAAAAATTAATCTCGGAAGTTATCAAATCCGCCGCCCATACGCAACCGCCGTATTGACGAAAAACCGCGTCCGACAAGCCCGTCGGCGCGCTCTCGGTTCCGCGCGGATAAAAAAAAGGGCGACTCGAAAGTCGCCCGTAACTCGTCGTTAGACGTCGAACGAGATCCCCTGCGCGAGCGGGAGATCGTCGCTGAAGTTGACGGTGTTCGTTTGGCGTCTCATATACGCTTTCCAAGCGTCGGAGCCGGACTCCCGACCGCCGCCCGTCTCTTTCTCGCCGCCGAACGCGCCGCCGATCTCGGCGCCCGACGTGCCGATGTTGACGTTCGCGATGCCGCAATCCGAACCGGCGTGCGAGAGAAACTTTTCGGACTCTTTAAGGTTCGTCGTGAAGATCGACGACGAGAGCCCTTGTTTTACGCCGTTATGAATCTCGATCGCGTTTTCGACTTCGCCCGAGTATTTTAATAGATAGAGGATCGGCGCGAAGGTCTCCTCCTGCACGATCTCGTACTCGTTCTTCGCCTCGCAGATCGTCGGTTTCACATAGCAGCCGGATTCGTAGCCCGCGCCTTCGAGAACCTCGCCGCCGAAGACGACCGAACCGCCCTCTTGCTTTACGCGATCGATGGCGCGCTTATAATCCTCCACCGCGGATTGATCGATGAGCGGACCCATATGGTTCGATGAGTCGAGCGCGTCGCCGATCTTAATCGTCTCGTAGGCGTTGACGAGCGAGTTCTTCACTTTATCGTAGATAGACTCGTGGACGATGAGCCGGCGCGTGGAAGTGCACCGCTGCCCCGCCGTTCCGACGGCGCCGAACACGACGGCGGGAATCGCCATCTTAAGGTCGGCGCTGGGGGTCATAATGATGGCGTTGTTGCCGCCCAATTCGAGAATAGTCCTACCAAAGCGTTTCGAGACGACTTCGGCGGCATGCCGACCGACGGGCGTCGAGCCGGTGACGGAGACCAGCGCAACCTTCTCGTTTGTAAGCATCAGCTCGCCGACGGTGGAGCCGCGGCCGACGATAAGGGAGAATATTCCTTCGGGCAGGTCGTTTTCTTTGAGTACTTCGGCGGCGATTTTCTGAACGGCGACCGCCGTTAACGGCGTTTTGCTGGAGGGTTTCCAAACGACGACGTCTCCGCAGACCGCCGCGAGCGCGGTGTTCCACGCCCATACCGCCACGGGAAAGTTGAACGCCGTGATGACGGCGACGACGCCGAGCGGATGATATTGGTCGTACATCCGATGCCCGGGGCGCTCGGAGTGGGTGGTGAATCCATAAAGCATACGCGATTGACCGACGGCGAAGTCGCAGATGTCGATCATCTCCTGAACCTCGCCCAAACCCTCTTGCAACGATTTGCCCATCTCGTAGGAAACCAACTTGCCGAGCGGCTCTTTATAGGCGCGGAGTTTATCGCCCAGCTGCCGGACGATCTCGCCTCGTTTCGGCGCGGGAACCATACGCCATTCCTTAAAGGCGGCGTCGGCTTTCTCCATCACGCGCTCGAAGTCCTTCTCGTTCGCCTGTTTCACGGTCGCGATATAGTTTCCGTCGTTCGGCGAGGAGACTTTCAGCTCGCCCGCGTCCTCCGTCGAACCCCATTCTTGCCCCGTCGAGGAGCCGTAATTTATCTCTTCGACTCCCAACGTTTTAAGGAAATCCATACAATTACCTCGCGGCTTAATCTCATTGTAATAACAAGGGTGATTTTCTCTTCGGTAATATACAAATTTTGCGTCAACGCAAAACCACACGATTCGGGAAGCGGCGCGTGGGTTCTCCGCACTTTCCATACGCGAGTATTTTTTTGGATTTCGCTTGCGCGTACTATAAGTTGCGTACTTGTTTTCGATTTCATTCGCGCGCGCCCCGCGCTTGCGACTCCGGCTTGAAAGGACGACTATGACGACCGACGTTTCCGCGACGACATTGCGGAGCTACTTCGTCTCGCAATTCGAGAACGTGTTTTAGAGCAACCGGCGGGAGAAACGCGTCCGAAAAGGGTTATCCACCATTTTACGAAACATAACGCACACAAAGGAGTACGTATGACCGAGATTACATCCACGTTCGCCCCGGGCGAAATCCACGAAACGCTTTCGAAATATATGCTCGCCGACGGCATGGATATGGAACTGCTGATGGAGAAAAGCCAAGGCGCGAAGCTCCACGACTTACGCACGGGAAAGACGTATATCGACTTCTTCTCGTTCTTCGCCTCGCAAGCGCTGGGCGTCAATCACCCGAAACTCTCCTCCCCCGAGTTTAAGGAAAAACTCGCGGCGGCGTCGATCAACAAGCCCTCGAACTCGGACGTTTATACGCCGTATATGGCGGAGTTCGTCGATACGTTCGGCAAGCTCGCCAAACCCGAGCCGTTCAAATATCTCTTCTTCGTCGAGGGCGGCGGTCTCGCCGTCGAGAACGCGTTGAAAACCGCCTTCGATTGGAAAGTCCGCAAGAATCTGAAGAACGGCGTCTCGGGCGAGAAGGGCTCGAAGATTATCCACTTCAAGCAAGCGTTCCACGGAAGAACGGGCTACACGATGTCCTTGACGAACACGGACGTCAACAAGGTGCAATATTTCCCGAAATTCGACTGGCCCCGCATAGAGAACCCGAAGATCACCTTCCCGCTCGAGGACAACTTAGCGGAAGTCGAGAAGCTCGAAAAGCAAGCCGAGGAGCAAATCCGCAAAGCCGTCGCCGACAATCCGAACGACGTCGCCGGTCTCATCATCGAGCCGATTCAGGGCGAAGGCGGCGACAATATGTTCCGGAAAGAGTTCTTCCAAAAGCTCCGCGAGCTCGCCGACGAACTCGATTTCCTCCTCATCTTCGACGAAGTGCAGACGGGTCTCGGGCTCACGGGTAAGCTCTGGGCGCACGAATACTACGTTACCCCCGATATCGTCGCCTTCGGTAAGAAGACGCAAGTCTGCGGCATTATGTCAACGGATCGGGTTGACGAGGTCGAGGACAACGTGTTCCATAAATCGAGCCGACTGAACTCGACGTGGGGCGGCAACCTGACCGATATGGTGCGCTCGGCGAAGGTCATCCAAACCATTCATGAGGAGAACCTCGTCGAGAACGCCAAGACGGTCGGCGAGCATTTAGGCGGTAAGATCGAGGAGTTGCAAAGCGAGTATCCGAGCTTTGTGAGCAACGCTCGCGGGTTGGGCTTGTGGCGCTCGTTCGATTGCCCGACGCCCGACGATCGCGACGCGTTCGTCTCGATGGCATACGAGAACGGTTTGGCGATCCTCGGTTGCGGCGAGAAGACCGTCCGCTTTCGCCCCGCGCTTATCGTCGATAACGCGACGATCGACGAGGGTATGGAAATCGTCAAGAAAACCGTATCTTCCCTTGCGAAGTAACAACCACAAACAAACGTAACACTACTTGCGCGAAGCGGCTCCCACGGTGGAGCCGTTCTCGCTTTAAAGAGGAGAGACGGCAATGCTTCACGTGGTCGCCACGCCGATCGGTAATATGGAGGATATCACCCACCGCGCCGTTCGGACGCTCGCCGAGGCGGATCTCGTCGCGTGCGAGGATACGCGCGTAACGGGCGCGCTCTTGAAGCGAAACGAGATCTCGACGCCGACGATCTCGTTGAACGCGGCGAACGAGGAGCGACGGATACCCGAATTGCTGAAGCGGCTCGCGGCGGGCGAGACGATCGCGCTTACGAGCGACGCGGGCACGCCGACGATCTCGGATCCCGGCGCGCGTCTCGTGAACGCCGCGTTGGAGGCGGGCGTTACGGTCTCCCCCGTTCCCGGCGCCTCGGCGTTCGCCGCCGCCGTCTCCGTCTTCGGGCTGCCGTCGGATTCAATCGTCTTCGAGGGTTTCCTCCCGCAGAAAAAAGGCAGGCAAAAGAAGCTCCGCGCGCTCTTGGAGGAGGACCGCACCGTCGTGCTCTACGAGTCGCCCTATCGGATGCGGAAGCTCCTCGACGAGTTGGAGGAATACGCCCCCGAACGTTTTATCGCCGTCGGTCGCGAGCTTACGAAGAAGTTCGAGGAAATCTTACGCGGCTCCCCCGCCGAAATCAAAGCGCGCTTCGCGGATCGCGAGCCGAAAGGCGAGTTCGTCGTCGGCGTCGCGCCCGCCAAGTGGCGAAGGTGAAGGAGATCGGTCGCGGAAAGCGCGCCGCCTTAGGAGTCGGCATACGCTCCTTGCGCAAGGGCGCTCGCAAGCGCCTTGAAATTATCGCCTCCGCGAGGCACTTTTGTCTCTTTTATTAGCCGGAAGGGCGGGCAGAGTGTCCGCCCTTATTTTGTATATGGAAAGAGTACCCCGCCTCCCGATAAATCGTGAGGACGCCTCCGTAACAGGGATCTGCAAGATTGAAATCGCCTCGTCCGCTCTTCAGCCCCCTATCAAGGGAGCGGCGAAGGTAGCGAGCGGGGAGCTCTTGCGGAGTGACGCTCAACCGCCGCGACGGAACGACCTCCATCGCGGCGCTCGGTCGGTCGGCTCCTCTTGCCGAAGACGAGCGCCAACGAAAGCGAGAGCGGCGTCCCGACTATAGGGGACGTCGCTCGAGGATGTTCGCTTACGAAATCTCCCCGTTTAACCATACAAAGAATTAATAAAGATTTTTAAAATAGTTGTTTGTTTTTTTGTTTTTTGTTTGCATATTTAACCTTACGCAGAGTGGAAAGTCGGTACGTCGCACAAAAGTTGCGCTTCCCTCCGGAGATAGCTTTTGAGACGCGCGATTATTTCTTACTCGCCGTTAATTTATTTCGTTTATATCTTTACTGAAAGGAAACACCATGGGTGAGCGCATCACCGGCGCCGTCAAATGGTTTGACGCCCAAAAAGGGTTCGGCTTCATTCAGCGACCCGGAGACAAAGACGTTTTTGTTCACTACAAGGCGATCCAAGGAGACGGCTATCGCACGTTGCAGGAGGGCCAACGCGTCGAGTTCGAAATCGAAGATGGCGCGAAAGGTCCGCAGGCCTCCAACGTCAACCTAATTGATTAAGCGCAACTGACATCAATAAAAAGGCGCCCTCGACGGCGCCTTTTTTATGTACGGAATAGTTGGCTCGATTACGTCCGAACGCTTCCCTCTTCCGCCAACAGCTTCAACAGATAGACGCCCGCCAAGTAGCTCTTCTCCCGAAACCCCGACACGTAGCCGTCGCACGCTTGCGCGGTAACGAGCGTTTGCCGGAATCCTTCGCGGTTGGCGAGGTGCGATAGATGGACTTCCACTTTCGGAAGACGGCACTCCGCGAGCGCGTCCCGCATGGCGACCGAAGTGTGCGCGTAGCCGCCGGGATTAATCAACACGCCGTCTCGGTCTTTCTCCGCGGCTTGGATCGCGTCGATCAACTCGCCTTCGTGGTTCGACTGTAGAAAACGGAAGTCGTCCTCGGGATACGCCTCGCGCAACGCTCGCTCTATACCCTCGAGCGTGAGAACGCCGTAGTGGCTCGCGTCGCGTTTGCCCAGCCGATTCAAATTCGGCCCGTTTAGCGTCAGGATTCTCACGTCGCGTCCCCCATCTCTTGAATCACTTCGCGCAATTTCGGCGGTAGATACACGTCCTCGACGCCCAACTCACGCAACGCCGTCGCGAGAATCACCGCCCGCCGCTGCGAGTTCGCCAATTTATTGATCACGATCACCTTGTTACTCTTCAGGATGCAGTAGCCGCCTTTGAAGTCGCCCTTCTCGAACCGCACCGTCGCGCCGAGCTGGTCGGCGATGGAGCGCAACTGATCGACGATCGCGTCGAATTCTTTTTCCTTAATTTTCATTCGTCGGCGGTTTTTTCGTCATAGGTTGGAAGACAAATAAGTACAGCGCGACGAGGTGACTCGCCAATTGGATGAGAACGTAGGAGCCGGACGCCTTGACTCGCTCCAACGCCATGGGCTCGACGTACGCCGAATCCGCCCACCCATAGAACAAGCCGTGCGCCAAGTGGAAGTCGTACTCGGCGATCAGATACAACTCGTAGGGCGCCAATCCTCCGACAATCAACAGAGACATAAAGAGCCAGCCGTTCCACCGAAGTGAGAGCTTCGAGACGACGACGAACGCGACGAAGAGCGCGACGAACGCGACGTAGGCGACCATCGTCGCCACCAGTATCGGGTTGATCGCATGGAAGATCGGGAGGACCGCGCCGACGGCGAACTCGTTCAGCCGCATCTCGACGCCGTCGTAGATTTGGTAAGTCGCCAGAAAACGCGCGACGGTTGAGCCGTACCACACGACGCCCGCGACGGCGAGGAGGAAGAGAATCGTCTTTGCCGGTTTTGATATCTCGCGCATATCGTCCAAATTTGGAATCGACTAATGTAAGAAATTTCTATGACACTCGCTTCCGTCGATCTCGGCTCGAACACCGCCCTTCTGCTCGTCGCCCGCTACGACGCGGCGAACGACCGATTGGAGACGCTCGCCAACCGCTATCGGATTCCTCGACTCGCTCGCGGTTTGCGCCCGGGCGGCGAGATCGCCGAGGACCGCGCGGAGGAGGCGATTTCAATTCTGCGGGACTATCAAGCCGTCGCCCGCAATTATCAATGCGTCGAGACGGTCGTCGTCGGGGCTGCCGCGTTCCGCAACGCCCGCAACGCCTCGGCGCTCGTCGAACGGATCGAACGCGAGACGGGACTTACGACACGCGTCCTTTCCGGCGAGGAAGAGGCGGCGCTCGGCTACCGAGGCGCGCAACTCGAAGCGCCCGGCGAATTCGCCAAAGCGACGATCGACATTGGCGGCGGCTCGACGGAAATCGCGCTCGGCGTCGGGGATGAGCCGCGCGACCTCGTCACCACGCCCCTCGGCGTCGTCCGACTCCGCGAGGAATACATCGACGCGTTTCCCCTCTCCAACGAGGCGTTCGCGGCGATCCGACGCGAGATTCGCGACACCCTCCGCAACGCCCTCCCCCGTTCCGCCGCGCCCGAGCTCGCGATCGGTCCGGGCGGAACGCCGGCTACGCTCCTCGCGCTCGCCGAACGTACGCCGCTCGACGAGAAGTCGATCGACGGGAAACGGCTGTCGGTCGAGACCATGCGCCGAACGCTGGAGGAGCTAAGACCGCGAACGCCCGAAGAATTGCGCGACCGATACGGCGAGTTGATGGAGGGACGCGCCGACGTGATCGTCGTCGGAGGAATGATTCTCATAGAGACGACGCGGGCGTTGGGCGTCGAGGAGATCGTCGTTACGACGAAGGGATTACGACACGGCGCGGCGTTGGAGCGCGCTCGCCGACGCGCGGGCTACGACTTCTGATAAGTGTTCTGGATGATCGTGTCGATCGGGCGGGGCCATTTATCGGGATAGTCGATCGTGTAATGGAGTCCCCGACTCTCCTTCCGCGCGGTGGCGCACTTGATAATCAAATGCGCGCACGTGATGAGGTTCCTCAGCTCGATGAGCGCGGGAAACACCTTCGTCTTTTTGTAGAACTCCTCGACCTCGAAGTAGAGGTTCCGCACGCGGCGCTTCGCCGACTCGAGTCTGAGATCCGATCGAACGACGCCGACCAGATCCCACATCAATTGCTTCAGCTCTTGGGCGTCGTGGGAAACGAGCGCCATTTCGTCGGCGTTGAGCGCGCCCGTCTCGTCCCAGTCGGGAATGGCGGGCGGTTTCGCGAAGTCTTCCTTGAGTCGCTCTCGTAAATCCTCCGCCGCGAAGTGGGAGAAGACGAGCGCCTCCAAGAGCGAGTTGCTCGCCAGACGGTTCGCGCCGTGCACGCCCGTCATCGCGTTCTCGCCGCAAGCGTACAGTCCGTCGAGCGAGGATCGGGATTTCAGATCCACCATCACACCGCCGCAGGCATAGTGCGCCGCGGGCACGACGGGTATCGGTTCGGCGGTCGCGTCCACGCCGTATTCAAGACAACGCTCGTAGATATTCGGAAATTTTTCGCGCGTCTCGTCGGCGTTCTTGTGGGTGAGATCGAGCAGCGCGTAATCGTCGCCGCGCCGCTTCAGTTCGGCGTCGATGGCTCGCGCGACGACGTCCCTCGGCGCGAGCTCGGCGCGCTCGTCGTACTTGGGCATGAAGCGCTCGCCGTCTTTCGCGCGGAGGATCGCGCCATAGCCGCGCGTCGCCTCGGTTACGAGGAACGCGTTGGGTTGATCGAACGCCTCGCTCGATTTATAAAGCGACGTCGGGTGGAATTGGACGAACTCCATGTTCGCCGTCTTGGCGCCGGCGCGATACGCCATCGCGAACCCGTCGCCCGTCGAGACGTCGGGATTGGTGGTGTGCTGGTAGATCTGTCCGAGCCCGCCGGCGGCGAGAATCGTCGCCTTCGATTCTATCTTGAATACCGAGTCGGACGCGGTATCCAACACGTACGCGCCCCAGCAGTGGCGGTTATTCAGCGGGAGATGTTTCAGGTTCTTGATGTTGTGCTCGGTGACGAGATCGATGGCGAGGGCGTTCTCGATAATCTCGATGTTGTCGTGGTTCGCGGCGCGCTTCACCAGCGCCCGCTCAATCTCCTTGCCCGTCACGTCCTCGGCGTGAACGATGCGCTTCGCCGAATGCCCTCCCTCCTTCATAAGGTGGAGGCGTCCACTTTTCGTCGTGAACTCGGCGCCCATCTCGAGCAGCTCCTCGATGCGTCGGGGTCCCTCGGTCACCAACGCCTCGACCGCGTCGCGGTGACACAATCCCGCGCCCGCATCGAGCGTATCGGCGATGTGTCGCTCGAACGTGTCGTCGGGATGGGTCACCGAGGCGACGCCCCCTTGCGCGTATTTCGTGCTCGATTCGGTGCGCGTCTTCTTCGTCACCAACGCGACGTTGGCGAACTCGGCGATCTTAATGGCGGCGAACAATCCCGCCACGCCGCTTCCGACGACCAACACGTCCGTTTTCCGATCGCGCATTGCTTCCTCGCGATTTTAAATGAAAAGCGCGGATAACGCCGCGCCAAACGCCGACGCGAACACGACGACGCCCCAGGCGATTCCGACGACCGTCCGCCCCGTTAGTAGTTTAATCGAGAGCGCGAGCGTCCCGATCGTCCACGCCGCCAACAACGCCTCGACGCCCGCATAGACGAGCGCGACGGCGGGTTTGAGCGCGAAGGGCGACGGGTTGTTGGTGAAAAGGAGCGCGCCGAAGACGGTGAACTCGGCGACCGCCAGCCCGAAGCCCGCGACGCCGAACCATCCGAGCGCGTAGCCGTGGGTCGCCCGCGCCTCGTGGAATCGGAAGCGCGCGCCGAAGAGCTTGCCCACCGCGGGCGCGAGCGCCGTCCATCCAAAGAGAACCGCCGCCGCCGCGAGCGACGCGATCCACGCGCCGCGCCATGGATCCTCGCCCCCGAGACCGAAGTTCGTT
>WJMR01000386.1 GCA_014727845.1 Ignavibacteriales bacterium | reverse complement strand
TCGCGCAACCGCGCCGCCCGCTCGAACTCCAAATCCTTCGCCGCCGCGCGCATCTCCTCGCTCAACTGCTCCACGAGATCCTCGCGCTGCTCCTCGGTCATATACTTGAAGACCGGCTCGGCGACGCTCGTGATCGCGAACTCCTCCTCGTCCCCCTTCGACTTCCGCATATCCGCGATGGAAGTGGTTGACATGATCTCCTCCGCCGTCTTGTAAATCGTCTCCGGCGTGATGCCGCGCTCGTCGTTATAGGCGGTCTGCCGCTCTCGTCGCCGCTCCGTCTCGTAGATCATCCGCTCCATAGATCCCGTCATATTATCGGCGTAGAGGATGACGGTTCCCTGCGCGTTGCGCGCCGTCCTGCCGGCGGTTTGGAGGAGGGAGCGCTCGCTCCGCAGGAAGCCCTCTTTGTCCGCGTCGATGATGGCGACGAGCGAAACTTCGGGCAGGTCGAGCCCTTCGCGAAGCAGGTTCACGCCGACGAGCACGTCGAACTTGCCGAGTCGGAGATCGCGCATAATGCCGACGCGCTCGAGCGAGTCGATGTCGCTGTGGATGTAGCGCACCTCCAGGTCGAGCCGCTCGAAGTAGTCGGCGAGGTCTTCCGCCATCTTTTTCGTGAGCGTGGTGACGAGCGTCCGTTCGTTGACCGCGACCCGCTTGCGGATCTCGTCCACGAGGTCGTCGATCTGTCCCTTCACGGGGCGCACCTCCACCTTCGGATCGAGCAGCCCCGTCGGGCGGATGACCTGCTCGACGACGACGCCGTCGGTTTTCTCCAGCTCGTAATCCGCGGGCGTGGCGCTCACGAAGATCGCTTGGTTGACGGCCTTCTCGAACTCCTCGAATTTCATCGGGCGGTTGTCGAGCGCGGAGGGGAGTCGGAAGCCGTGCTCGACGAGCGTCAGCTTCCGCGCGCGGTCGCCGTTGTACATCCCTCGGATTTGCGGCACGGTAACGTGCGACTCGTCGATCACGAGGAGGTAGTCGTCGGGCATGTAGTCGAACAAGCAGTAGGGTCGCGAGCCGGCGGGGCGTCCGTCCATATGGCGCGAGTAGTTCTCGATGCCGGAACAGTAGCCCACCTCGCGCATCATTTCAAGATCGAAGCGCGTGCGTTGTTCGAGTCGTTGCGCTTCGAGGTATTTCTCGGCGTCGCGGAGTTCGGCGAGTCGTTCCTCCAGCTCCGCCTCGATGCGGAGGATGGCGGCGTTGGTCTTTTCGCGATCCGAGACGAAATACTTGGCGGGATAGATCGAGGCGATCTCGACGTCTTTAATACGATCGCCCGTCGTCGCGTCGATGATCGAGAGGCGCTCGACCTCGTCGTCCCAAAACTCCACGCGGATCGCCTCGTCGTTCTCGTAGGCGGGGATGATCTCGAGGACGTCCCCCCGCACGCGGAAGACGCCGCGCGTGAACTCGTAGTCGTTCCGCTCGTAGTAAATGTCCACGAGCTTCCGCATCAACTCTTTAAGCGGATACTCTTCCCCCTTCCGGAGCGAGACGATCTTTTGCGCGTACTCGTGCGGCGCGCCGATGCCGTAGATCGCGCTCACGCTAGCCACCACGATCACGTCGCGCCTGCCCTGCACCAGCGAAGTCGTCGCCTTCAGCCGCAGGCGGTCGATCTCCTCGTTGACGGAAAAATCCTTCTCGATGTACACGTCGTTCGAGACGACGTACGCCTCGGGCTGGTAGTAGTCGTAGTAGCTGATGAAGAACTCGACGGCGTTTTCGGGGAAGAAGCTTTTAAACTCGCCGTAGAGCTGCGCCGAGAGCGTCTTGTTGTGGGAGATAACGAGCGTCGGTCGTTGGAGGCGCTCGATCACGTTGCTAATCGTAAACGTCTTGCCGCTCCCCGTCACGCCGAGGAGCGTCTGATGTTTGTCGCCCCGCTCTATTCCCTCGATCAACTGATTGATCGCCGCGGGTTGGTCGCCCGCCGGTTTGTAGGAGGACTTAAGCTTGAACGTTTCCGGCATCGGCGTTTTTCACCACGCGTAGTTTGAAATAGATTTCCTCGGGCGAGAAGAACCCCGCGAGGAAGCGCTCGTAGAGAACGGGCTCGAGATTGACGAAGAAGTCGAGCCACTTGAGGATTCCGAAGTTGGACGTATGGAAGCGCTTCTCGACGACCTCGAATTGCGCTCCCGTCTCGTAGTTGGTGCGGTGGTTCGCCTTCCACTTCTCGTAGAACTTCAGCTTCCGATCGCCGACGTATTCGTAGTTGTCGAACGTGCGGATGGAGAAGGGGATCTTGTGGTCGGGGTCGCCGAAGTATTTGGTGTTGAGGAAGAACGGCGCGTACACGATGATCGCGGCGTCGGGCTTGGCGATCCGATGCAGCTCGGTGATTACGCGGTTGAAGTTCTCGACGTGCTCCAGGATGTGCGAGCAGAATATCTCGTCGAACGTGTCGTCGGCGAAGGGATAGGGGACGACGTTCATATCGTGGATCTTATTGCCGCCGTAATCGACGATGTCGAGGTTGACGTATCCTTCCTTCAGATCGTTGCCGCAACCGAGGTTGAGTTTCATACCGTCTCCGAGCGTTGAGAAAATTCGACAAACCTTATAGTATAGTGTAATATCGGATAAATCAAAAAAAATCCGGACCCGAAAAACCGAGCCCGGAGTGAAACCGATATCGCGTTGCGGTTTCGCTTAGAGCGCCGCCGTTTGATTTTCGGCGACGTCGATAAGCTCTATTTTTTCTATACGTACGTTCGCGATACCGTCGTAGATCATATCTAATTTACGCGCGGCGCCTTTGGACATATCCAACGTGAGGACGGGGGAAACCGGTCCGCGATCGTTCACGCGAACGACGACCGATTTGCCGTTCTTCAGGTTGGTGACGCGCAACAGCGTTCCGAAGGGGAGCGTGCGGCTGGCGCACGTCAAGCCCTCTTGGTCGTACACTTCGCCGTTCGCGGTGATGCGACCGTGGAAGCCGGGACCGTACCACGACACCTTGCCGTGCGCGGTGTCGGTGTAGGCGACTTGGAAACGATTAACGACGGGCGTTTCCCGCTCGATCGTCGTCTCTTCCGTCGCCGAAGGACCCGTCGGAAGCGCGTCCTTCGCGTTCGCGTCGCTCGCGGTAAAGAACGAATACGCGCCCGCGAAAAGGAACGCCGCAATGCTGAATAAATACGTCCAGCGTTTCATGTATCCTCGTTATTTTTTGACAAAAAGAAAATTCCCGCGATCGGCGAGCGATCCCGGCAATTTTCGTCCCCCAATTCGCTTTCTTGCAAAGTGCAAAAAAGCATATCCTTTAAGTTACGGAATTATCTATCAACAAAAAAATATTACTTCCGTATTGTTTTTTGTAACCTAACAAGATTTACGAGACGACACTTCTTCCCGTAAATATAACGCTCAACAAATCCCGCCGCCGTATAGTTCCGCGCTAAACGTAATAACCGACCTCAATAGCGAGCTACGCGCGCGCCGTAATTACGACGCGCTATATAGCGCTTGGTTCCGGCGAAATCGAGTGATAAATCGGACACTTGGGAAGGAACACCCGCGGCGCGCCCGCGCGATACGAGCGAGCCGCGAGGGGAAACGATTACGCGCGAAAGACTTTGCCGTCGGCGTCTTCGACGCTTCCGAAACCGTTCCGCGTATCGACAATCAACGACGCATGCTTGTGGATGAACGCGTAGTCGTAATCGTCGTGGTTGGAGCTGAGAAGAACCAAATCATAGGCGGCGAGAATCTCGGGCGTCAACTCGACCGACGTCATATCGTATTGATACTTGCGCGTCGCGGGGAGCACGGGAATGTAGGGGTCGTTGTAATCGACCGTCGCGCCCGTCTCGCGCAACAACTCCGTGAGCTTGAGCGAAGGGGACTCGCGCATATCGTCAACGTTCTTCTTATACGCCATCCCGAGGATGAGAATCTTCGAACCGTTGAGCGCCTTCTTCCGCGTGTTGAGCGCGTGCGCGCACCGCTCGACGACGTAGTAGGGCATCGCCGTGT
>WJMR01000385.1 GCA_014727845.1 Ignavibacteriales bacterium | reverse complement strand
GCTAAGGATTTTACGGCGAACGAACACTGACGCGTTTGAAAAGGAGGCGTATGCGGATCTTCGGCGCCGCGCTTGTCGCGGTCTTCTGTATTGTATCGATTACTTCGTGCGAGCTTCTTACGGGCGAACCGCGAGGATTTGTCGCGCCCGTCGCGGAAATCGAGCGCCTCGTGCGCGCCGCCTCCGAGGGCGACCGCGCCGCCAACACGGCTATGTCGGATCTTTTCGACGACGCCGACTTCCCCGCCGAGCCCGCCAACCGGATCCTTCTGGATAGCGTCGCGCTCGACGGCGAGAAATTCCTCGGCGTCCTCGTCGAGTTTCCGGAAGCCCGCCACAACCGCTTCGCCGTGTACGACGCCGACCTCCGACTTATGCTCGTCGATCGCTCGCTCGAGGGGAACCTGTTCCTCGACGCCGCGTCCTTCGAGGAAAAAGCCGCCTTCTCGGTCGTCGAGCGGCGCGTTGAAAAGGGATATTTGATCTTTCGCGAACTGAATCTCTATCGCGTCGAGCGCGATACCGCCTTCCGCGCGCTTACCGCCGCGCTCGAGTATCGCCAACCGAAACTCGTACTCTCTCGTCGGATCGACACGGTAACCGCCGCCGGCATAAGTTCCACGGTATCGGCGCCTCCGGGTCTCGATTTCGTCGCGGGAGACGAGTCGTTCGTTTACGACCCCGAGCGCGCGGAGTACGTCAACCCCGAGAACCGTCTCGACTCGCTTATCGACGGTCTCGCCGCTTCGTACGATCCGCTTAAGGAACGCCCGAAGCCAAAGGGCGTGGAAGCGTATTCCGTCTATCCGCCGTTCAACGCCGAGGCGGAGGACGTCTATTTCTACGCGCCGAAGGATTGGCGACGACAAAACAACGCTCGGCTTTCCGACGCTCTCGCCAAGCCGGCTCGCGGAATTCGCTATTATGAACGTAGCGGCGCTTCGCTCTACGTTTTCACTATTCCGAACGGGGAGAAACCAAGCGACTACGCCGACGCCCCGTTTGTGCAATCGAGCGAGCACGACTATCGCGTCGCTCTGTCGGAATACGTTCGTCGTGGCGCGAATATGGTTCGCTACGCGGCGCTCTCACGAGGCGGGGAACGTCGTCTCGCCGTTATCGTCGCGCCTCCCTCGACGTTCGACCAACGCCGATCGCTTTACGACTACATTATCGGCTCGCTACGTGTGGAGGTCTCGGAGCAATGAATCTCGTAATTGTTCGCCACGGCTACGCCGAACGCTCGGCGCCTTCGGACGCGGAACGCCGACTTACCACCGAGGGCGAAGCGCTCGTCCGCGAGACGGCGACGATAGCTCGCCGAGTTCTTCCCTCGCTTGGCGCGCTCGTATCTTCACCGCTCGTTCGCGCCATGCAAACCGCCGATATTTGGCGCGAGGCGTTCGGACTCTCGGAACCGCCGCTCGTCGATCAGACCGCCGGACCCGGCGCCACCTCCTACGCCGTAACCGAGATAGCCGATTCTCTGAACGTCGAGACCGTCGCGTTCTTCGGGCATCAACCCGACGTCGCGCGCTTGGTGTTGGATTTCGCCGTGGTGGGGCAAGTCAACTTCCCGTTCGATCCCGGCACGGTCGCGTGGATAAGCTTTGCGGGAAAGCCGCGCCTTAAGGGGGGAACGTTGGAGATGTTGCTGCCGGGTATGAAGTGAAACGTCGGAGAGGCGGTCGCATAAACGGGACGCTTACCGCTGCTTCCTTTCGGACCTGACGGGGTTCGGCGAGCGTCTATCGACCGCGTCCGACGAAGCCAAACTTACGAAACCGACCGCATAAAAAAAAGCCGCCCTATTCGAGCGGCTTTTTTTATTACAACTTCGCAAGAAGCGATTACTTCATCAGCATCATCTTCTTGGTCATCTTAACGCCGTTTACGTTCAGCTCGTAAACGTAGGTGCCGGAGGCGAGGTTCAACGCGTCGAATTTCGCGCTATATTGACCCGCGCTCATCTCTTGCTCGATCAACGTGGCGACCTTCTGACCGGTCATATCATAAACCGTCAGGTTAACGAAGCCGGCTTCAGGAAGATTGAAGTCGATCGTCGTGGTCGGGTTGAACGGGTTCGGATAGTTCTGGCTAAGATCGAAATCGGCGGGAACTTCTTCCGCGCGTTTTCCGAGCTCTACGTCAACCGTAAGACCGGAGCTGTAGTACTGAACCCAGATCTTGCCTTCGCCGTCAACGACGAGACCGCCGTTAACGCCCGTGCCTTTGCCCCATACGGAGACGGCGGTATCCGGGAACAATCCGTCGAACTGCCATCCCATTACGGCGTCATGCACAAAGCGCTCTACGGGAACGTAGTCGCTGGCGCCGAAGCAGGAGAGATAGAGCGTGTCGCCCGTGTGCGAGAAAACGATACCGCGCGGACGCTCGTTCGGCCAGTTGGTGGAGTCGGTTTGGAACTCCCACTTAACGCTATCGCCGATGCCCGTAATGGCGTTGCTTTCGTCGAGCAACAACTCATAGTGGGCGCCTTGGGTCAAGCCCGTGGCGAAGATATCTTCGTTGAGATAGGTCGTGTCAACGAGCGGCTCGCCAACGCGGCTGAAGTTAAGCCAAAGGTTGCCGGTGAGCATATTGTATTGGATACTCTCGGAGCTCCAGCCCGTCAACGAATCCGTCCACGCAAAGGTGTCGAACGTTTTGTCCGAACGCGTGTAGATATCGACGCTCGGCGGAGCGGCCGTAAAACGAGGCGCCCACAACGTCAAACCGTCGTAGCTTACTTCCATCGTACGACCGATGGCGCGAAGCTCTTCGGTGGCGTTGCCGATGGAGGTGAAGTCGCTCCCCCATTCGGTCATCGGGTTGCCGCTGAGGATGTGCGAGGTATAAACGTTGCCGGCTGAGTCGGCTACGGGCACGCAAAGCGAGGTTTCGCTCGGCGGATAGACGTAGTTCATCGCCTCGCCCGTTACGTGGTTAATCCGATAAAGCTCCGCCGGAACTACGGCGAGGATATCGCCGTTATGATCGACGGACATACCGTAGCCCGAGCCGCCAAGCGTATCGACTTCGCCGTCGAGCTCGAGGATCGTGATCGGGCTAAACGCTACTTCCGTGCCGTCCACGTTAAATACGTGGATGTGCTGCGCTTCGTAGTCCTGCGCGTAAACCGCGCCGCTTAAGGCGACGGCGGCAAGGAAAAGAGTGGCTTTCTTCAACATATGCGTTCTCCTTTATAGTTAGTGTATAACCTTTCGGTAAATACTATCGTTAAAGATAATAACTTCGTCAAATAAAACAAACAGTATTCGCCGATCTAAAAACCGTATCGCGGCGTTCCCGCTTCGAGCATCTGCACCTTTTTGATGGCTTGCACGCCGTCGTCGTCGGTGTAGGCGATATAGAGGAACGTGTCGTGCCACTCGAACTGTCTCGCCTCGAACTCGACGACGCCGGGATAAAGTTTCTCGGCGGATTTATCGGTATGCACTCGATACACGCCTTCCTTATACCCGATAAAGAGCTCGCCGTCGGCGCTAAACGTAATACAGTTGGGGTCTTCAACTTCGGCGCTCGAGAAATACTCCGAGGCGGCGCCGAGGTTGCCGGAACCGTCCACGGTCATCTCGTAAACTTTCGCGCCATCGCCGTCGGCGGCAACCGCGTAGAGTTTGCCGTCATAGAACCGAACGCCGGCTATATCGCTCACGCCGCTCGGGCTCATATCGGTGGCGGCTTGCACGGTGTCGGCGGCGAAATCGACGCGATAGATATCCGAGCCGCCTCCCGTCCACAAACGTCCTTGGTCGTCGAAATCCATCGAAGCGACGTTTTTACCGACGCCCGTTTGGAGCACTATTTGCGCCGTATCGGGGACGCTCATAACGATCGATTGCTTTTTATAGTCGTTGATTATCTTATCGGCTCCCGCCGGCGCCATCGCGTTCGGCGAGTTGGGGAGCGTAACGGTGTTGCCGTTGGGCAGCGTCAGATCGAACTCCGGCGGCGACCAAACCATTTCCCGATCTTCGTTCGGCGCGATTTTCGTGATGCCAACCGCCGCGTTGTTAATTTTCGAGGTGATCGCGGCGTAGATGTTCCCGCCGTCGTCCATCGTCATCGATTTAACGATCTCGCCTTCCAAGCTCAATCCGCCGAATTCAAACATCGGCTCTTCAAGCGCGATAACGTGCTCTTCGGCGAAATCGGCGGCGTCGGCGGTCATCACGCGAACGATGATCGAGTCGCCGATTAACGGCGGATCGGTGTAGGGAACTTGAATAACGAGTTCGGTCGCGCTCGCGGAAACGATCTTAGCCTCCTGAACGCCGAGCCCGTGGTTTCTACCGTCGATCCAAGCCCACGTTCCCGCCGAATCGGTGTTAAAGTTGGCTCCCGAAATGGTGAACTCGGAAATACCGACCAGACCAAGCGACGGCGTAATAGCCGAGATTGTGGGCGTCGAGCCGCCATCGATCGATTGCCAATCGACGGGATCGGTCGGTTCGTCGCCGCAACTCGTGAATCCGACGAGGGCGAGCGCCAAGGCGAGGAATCCGAGCGTAAATCTATTCGTTTTCATAAATCAACCATTCGTTTATGAGTTGTAAACGTCTCGTGAAAACGGTTTATAATCCGAAATGCGTCGAGATGCGATGTACGTCGCTGAAGACGCCGAACGGGGCGTAGGAGTAATCCACGCCAAAATCCACGCCGGCGAGCTCGTATTTCAAGCCGCCGCCCGCGGAAAGCCCGCGCTCGTCCTGCATCGTGGCGTAGCCGCCTCGGAGCGAAAGCACGTTCATAAACGTGTATTCGAGTCCGAAATTGACGTATTCGTCGAAGTCGCGCGGATGGAGCGCGTTAACCGCGACGGTCATCGAGTGCATCGTAGGGTCGATCGACTCGACGAAATCGAACGCGTTGACCGACATACCAAGCTCGAAGGTCAGCGGCAGCTCGAAGGACTCCTCGATGTACTTCACTTCGGGCGAGAAGTTCTTGACCGCGATGCCGAGCGTCACGCTCTTGAATCCCGTTTTGTAGAGGACGCCGAAATCTATGCCGAATGTTTCGGCGGAGAAGCCCTTTTTCTCGTATTCGCCGTTACCCGAAGTTTCGACGAAATGGTTGGTGCCGAGATTCTGAACGAGATATTTCACGTTACCGCCGATCGAGAACTTCTCACTCAAGGCGATTCCGTATCCGACGCCGATCGCGGCGCCGTAGGGCGAGAAGGTTCCCATATCGAGATAACCCGCCTCGTTGTTTGCGCGAACGGTGCGATACATTTCGCCGTAATCGACGTATTGGAAGAAGACGCCGAAGACGCCGTAGCTCCCTTGCGCGGGGCTAAAGGCGGCGGCTCCCTGCATATAGTTAATATCGGCGATCCAGTTTGTTTGGCCGACGAACACGTCGGCGATTTTCCCTTGATCGCCCAATCGAGCCATACTCGACGGGTTGTAGAGCATCGCGGTGGATTTCGCTTCGAGCGAAGTCATCGCGTCCGCCATCGCCGTCGAGCGGGCGTCGCTCATCACCGTGATAAATTTGAAGCCGGTTTGCGCGCGCTTTTGCGGTTCTTCGACCGGTTGGGCGTTCGCCGCGGCGACGACCGTAAGGAAGAGCGCCAGAACCAAGCTTATGGTGCGATACGTCGCGTTCATAGCAATATCCAATTTATATTGAAACATAGCTTCCTTATCGAATGACGACAAATTTCAGAACTTGTTGGTTGCCGTCGTCGTCTTGCACCACGGCGATATAGACGCCGCTGACGAGCACCTGCCCGGATTCGGTTTCCGTGTTCCAATAGTGGACGCCGCTTCCGTCGGTGTGCTCGATCTCGGCGATCTTTTCGCCAATCTCGGTGTAGATGGTGATGTCGCACTCGCGAGGCAGGTTAAAGAATCCTATCTGATCGGGGCGATCCTGCCCAAAACGCAGGTATTGCGGATCCGAGGAGATGATGTACGGATTCGGAACCACGCGCACCGCTTCTTCGGTGAGCGGCGGTCCCGGAGGCGTTTTTAGCGTCGCGGGTAAAAACGTTTGGGTAAAGTATCGGCTCGACTCGACGCCGTTGGCGCCCACGGCGGCGACATAATAATAGTAGGAAATGCCGCGCACGAGGTCTCGAT
>WJMR01000384.1 GCA_014727845.1 Ignavibacteriales bacterium | reverse complement strand
TCGTTGACGAAGCTCAAATCGATTAAGGTGTTCGTGATGGGCGAGGTGGATAAACCGGGCGGCTACAACGTGAGCGGCTACGCCACGGTGTTCAACGCGCTCTACGCGGTGGGCGGGCCGAGCGAGAAGGGAAGTATGCGCGAGGTGCGCGTCATACGAGATAATGTCGTCATTGCGACGGTGGATATCTACGATTATCTTCTCAAAGGAAAACTGATCGGCGACGTTCGTCTTTCCAACAACGATATGGTTTTTGTCCCTCCTCGTAAGAGAGTCGTCGGCGTGCGCGGCGAGGTCTTTCGTCCCGCGATCTACGAGCTAAAGGAAGGCGAGGATTTACAATCGTTGCTCGAGCTATGCGGCGGCGTGCTTCCGACGGCGTATAGCGGGCGGGCGCAGCTCACGAGGATAAAGCCGTTTAAGGAACGCCAGCGTTTCAAGGTCGAGCGCGAGGTGATGGATATCGACATCAAGAGTTTCGTCCGCGATCCGAATTACGATCTCGAGCTTTTCGACGGCGATTTGCTCGACGTGTTCGAGATCAGCGGAACCATTAAGAATTACGTAACGATCGACGGCGCGATCAACCGACCGGGCAACTATGAACTGAGCCGGACGCCTCGTTTGACGACGCTCATCAACGAAGCCGAGGGCTTGTTGCCCGACGCGTATATGTTGAAAGCGGACGTCATCAGAACAAAACCCGATCAGTCGCGCGAGTTTATTTCGGTAAACCTCCAAGAGGCGATTGAAGGGGCGGTGACCGAGAACATCTGGCTCCAAGATATGGACGAAGTCCGCGTTTATTCGATATACGACGTCGTCAGCAGGCAGGAGCTTTCGATAGTCGGCGAGGTTCGTAATCAGTTTTATATGGAATACGCCGACAGCATCACGCTTTACGATCTCGTATTTATGGGCGGCGGCGTCGAGGATCCGTTGATGAAGGGGTACATCTATCAGTTGCGCGGTGATATCATACGCGTTAACCCCGACGGAGTTTCAACGAGAGTGGTTCCGTTCAATTTGCGCAAGTTAATGGCGGATAGGTCCAACGATCAATCGTTGCAGCCGGGCGACAAAGTCTATATTTATCGAGCGGACGTCGATCGTGTGTTGGAACAATACGTCACCATCGAGGGGGAGGTGAACGAACCCGGGCGTTTCTTACTTAACGAGGGGATGCGTCCGATGGATTTGATCCTGCGAGCGGGCGGTTTCACCGAGGCGGCGTTGCGCACGGAGGTCGAGGTTAATCGCGTTTCACCTGCGGGCTATCCGGGAGAACAGATTAGCCAGAACACCAAACTCGTTATTCCTCTTACTTTTGAGCGAGATTTGGAGGGATACGCCCATCCGTTGGACACCGTTCAATCTCAGTTCAACTTTTCGCTTCAGCATCGCGACGTAGTCTTTGTTCGGAAGAATCCCGAGTGGGTCGAGCAACGATACGTCGAACTCGCCGGGGAGGTGCGCTATCCGGGAACGTATATTTTAGAGAACCGGAACGAGACGTTGCTGGACCTCATCCGGCGCGCGGGAGGTCCGACAAGCGAGGCGCATCTCTTCGGCGCAAAGTTCGTGCGGGGCGGCGCTCGAATCGTCGTCGATCTCGAACGGCTCTATGAAGAAGGCGACGAGGACGAAAACGTAATCCTTCATGAAAACGATCGGATCGAGATACCGAGGCGCCCCAACGCGGTTCTTGTTTCCGGAGAGGTGAATAATCCGGGATTGATTAAATACGTCGACGGTTTGAGCGTGATGGATTACATCAATCGCGCGGGGGGACTCACCGACAGTTCCAACTATGTGGTTTATACCAAGCCCAACGGCGAATCTCAGCGCGTTAGTCTTGGGATATTCGGTGGAAATCCCGAAGTGCGGGACGGCTCGACGATCGAAGTGACGAAGCTTCCGCCTCCCGACGCCGATTATCGAGAGTTCTTAAGTACCATTTTCCAAGGAACGATTTCGGCTATTACGAGCGTAGTTACGTTGCTGATATTAATCGAACGGTTGGATAGATAGTTTCCTATGGCAAGTGATAAGCAAAACATAGAAACAAGCCAACTCCAAGAACTCCTCGAGTCGAGAAACGATTCGTCCTTTAGGGATAAGTTACCGGAATACTTGCACGCGGTTTGGAAGGCAAAATGGTTTATTCTTTTTCTGACAATGACCATTACACTGTTAGTCTTTCTCCGCGCTCGCGCGGATGAAACACTGTACTACCGCTCGTCGATTATGATTATCCCCGAGTTCATCGGTATGTCGGGGGGAGGAAGTGGTGGCGCCGACTTTGGCATGAGGCAAGTAACGCCTATAGTGCTTTATGAGATGTTGGTAACGAGCGAGCCGGTTCTAAGGCCCGTTATTACCGATAAGTATTGGAGTAGTGAGAACCAAGACTCGGTTAATCTAATAGAGTTTTTTGGAATTGTTCCTGTGGGAACCGACGAAAAACTAATATCGGATCGCCAGTTCTATGCGGCCTACGGTCGATTAACTTCCTCCCTCATCGTTATTTTTGATCGTAAAGTTGGATCGCTTAGCATTGAAGTTACTATGTCTGATCCGATTGTTTGCGCCGACGTCGCCAACAATATCTATTTCGCCTTTGACGGTTTTCTAAAAGAAGAACGAAGAGACCTTTTACAAACACAATTGGAAGTATTAGAGGTTCGGAAAGATCGATTGTTGGATTCGCTCACAGCGGCGGAAAATTCATATGTTACATTCCTTGAACGCAACAGGATCGTCGAAACTCCCGAGTTGGCATTGGAAGACCAACGATTGAAAAGAAAGGTGGACGCATTTTCGAACGCATACTCTCAAGTAAGCGAGCGAGTTGAAAACCTCAGGTTTACGCTTTCGGGAGAGTCGTCCGTTTCTTCGATGCTGAATATCAAGGAATTTGCGCGTCCTTCTCTTGCCCCCTTGGACCCCGGGAAATGGGGAACCGTTCAAATGTATATGGTGTTATCCTTTTCTTTCGCGTTGATCGCCGCACTACTGTTCCCCTCGATTAAGCAGTTTGGTGAACGCACCTGGT
>WJMR01000383.1 GCA_014727845.1 Ignavibacteriales bacterium | reverse complement strand
GTTATACAAACAATCTTCGCGTTCTTTGCCATAGCGTCCTTCAGCGCCGAGAGGGTCTCCTCCGTGTCGCCGCTGTAGGAGGAGACGACGACGAGCGTCTTCTCGTTGACGTACGCGGGGAGCCGATAGTCGCGATTGACGCGCCACGGGAGCGCGAGATCGTCGCCGAGGAAATCCGCCATCACGTCCCCCGCTATGGCGCTGCCGCCGAGCCCCGTCACGACGACGCTCTCGAAGGGAACGCCCTCCGTCGCGGCGAGATCGAGCTCGCGGTTCCACGCCGCGTCGATCTGCGCGTGCGTCTCGATCAGCGTTTGATATAGATTGGCGGGGTCGTGTTTCTTCGCGAAATCTTTCGGCTTCATATCAGGCGTTCTCTCCCGTGTGTTTGGCGATTTTCTCTTCGTAGAATTTCCGCACCACCTCTTTCACCTCGTATTCCGCGCCGAGGGCGAGGCACTCGTCGGTCAACGCTCGGCACTCCTCGTGGGAGAGGTGGCGGATAACGTTCTTAATGACGGGTATGGCGGCGGGGGAAACGCTAAGCGACTCCATCCCGATTCCGACGAAGAAGGGCGTCGCCATCGGGTCGGCCGCCATTTCACCGCAGACGCTGACGCTCGTGTTCGTCGGACGCGCGGTTCGCACAATGTGCTCGAGCGTGCGCAGAACGGCGGGGTGGAATTCCATATAGAGATCGTACACCGCGTCGTTCCCTCGATCGACCGCCATAAGATATTGAATGAGATCGTTCGTGCCGACGCTGAGGAAATCCACTTCCTTGGCGAAGTCGCTCGCCATCAACGCCGCCGAGGGCACTTCGACCATAATACCGAACGGGAGGTCGCGATCGTAAGGCGTTCCTTCTTCGTCGAGCTCGCGACGACATTCCGCCAAGAGCCGCTTGGTCTCTCGTATCTCCTCGATAGTCGAGACCATCGGGATCATATACTTGACGTTCCGATTGACGCTTGCGCGCAGCACGGCTCGCGTTTGCGTTTTGAACAGCTTTCGGTTATCCAACAGGAATCGCACGCCGCGCAATCCGAGAAACGGGTTCGCCTCCTTGTGGTGGAAGAGCCGCACTTTGTCGCCGCCGAGATCGAAGGCGCGAATGGTGATCGGGTTCGGATAGACGCGGGCGGCGAGCTCGGCGTAGATCTCGACCTGCCGATCCTCCTCGGGGAAGACGCCCGTCTCCTCGATGATCTGCTCGGTGCGATAGAGCCCGACTCCTTCGGCGCCGTTGGCGACGAGCAGCGCCGTCTCGCCCGAGACGTCCACGTTGGCGAGGAGTTCGACGCGCTTGCCGTCGGTGGTTTCGGCGGGGCTGTCGCGCAACTCCTTCAGCTCGATCTTCAGGCGTTCGAGCTTCTCGACTTTATCCTCGAAAAACGCCCGTTGCTCGTCTGTCGGATCGACGAAGAGGTAGCCGTGGAAGCCGTCCACAATCACCTCGGCGCCCTCGCGCGTCCGCTCGGCGGCGCCGTGCGCGCCCACGACGGCGGGTATGTCGAGCGATCGGGCGACGATGGCGGCGTGCGAGGTGAGCCCGCCAAAATCGGTGACGTAGCCCTTTACGTTGCGCCGCGAGAAGAGAATCGTGTCGGCGGGCGTGAGGTGTTCGGCGACGACGACGACGTTCTCGGTGATCTTCGACTCCCAGCGCTTCTTTTGCAAGTTGCGCACGATCCGGTTGCGGATATCCTCGATATCGAGCGCGCGTTCCTTCATATACGCCTCGGTCGAAAGATTCATCATCTCTATATATTTATTAATCTCGCTCTCGACGACGACTTCGGGCCGGCGCCCCTCCTCGCGGATTCGGCGCTCGATCGTCTCGACGAGCGCGGCGTCGTCGAGCACCATCAGTTGCGCCTCGAAGATGGCGGCGCGCGTCTCGCCCATTTTCTCCTTGGCGAGATTGAAGACTTTGCCCAGCTCTTTTTTGGATTTGGCGAGCGCCTCGCGGAATCGTTCGATTTCGACGTCGGGCTCGTCCGCGTCGCCGTCGCGCGCGCCGACCGCCTCTTTGGCGTATCGGTGGGCGACGCCGATATAGAGACCCGGCGCGGCGGGAATGCCGCGAACGACGTTGTCGGCGTCCCCGAGAATTTCGCCAAGCGTTCTCATGGCTCGTCGAACCCCCGCGTAAAGTAATCGACGATCTCCGTCGCCATCTTCTCCTCGTCCGCGCCGTCGAAGGCGAGCTTAAGCGTGGCGCCTTTGGCCGCGGCGAGGGTCATCACGCCGATGATGCTTTTGCCGTTGATTCGTACGCCGTCTTTGTAGATCATAAATTCCGACTCGTATTTGGAGGCGATCTTGACGATGGTAGCTGCGGGACGCGTGTGGAGCCCCGCGTTGTTCACGATTTCCACGTTCCGTTCGATCATCAGGCGTTCCGATCGAGCAGTCGATTCGCCAATTGCGCGAAGTTCTCGCGCCCGTCCTCGCGGCTTAGCGCGTCGAGCGACGCGAGCGCCTTGTTCGTGTAGCGCCGAACGGCGCGGCCGGCGTCCTCGGGAACGCCGAGCGATTCGTAGAGCTTGCGGATTGCGGGGATATCCTTCTTCGCGGCGCCGCCCTTGTGGGCGATCCGCTCGAGGCGCTTCTTATCGGAGCCCGCCGCTCGTTTAAGCGCGGAGAGGAGGAGGTACGTCTTCTTCCCCTCGCGGAGGTCGCCGCCGATGGGCTTGCCGAATTTCTCGTCGCCGAACAGATCGAGGTAGTCGTCCTGAATCTGGAACGCCAAGCCGAGATTAACGCCGTAGTCGGCGAGCGCCTCGACCTCCCCGTCGGTTCCGCCGCCGATAATCGCGCCGACGCGGCAGCATGCCTCGAGCAGCGCGGCGGTCTTCTTACCGATCATCCCGATGTATTCGCGGAGCGTTACGTCGTCGCGCGTCTCGAATTCCTTATCCAACCCTTGCCCCTCGCACACTTCGACCAGCCCTCGGTTGAACGCGCGGGCGGCTCGCGCGCCCCGTTCGCCCTCGACCCGGAGCATAAACTCGTAGGAGACGGCGAGCATCGCGTCGCCGACGAGCACGGCCGTGGCGACGTCGTATTTTTTGTGGACGGTCGGGACGCCGCGTCGCATCGCCGAGTTGTCCATAATGTCGTCGTGGACGAGCGTGAAGTTGTGGAGCGCCTCGAGGGCGATCGCCGCGTCGGTCGCGTCCTCGGCTCGTCCGCCGACCGCCTCGGCGGCGAGGAGCGTTACGACGGGACGCACGCGCTTACCGCCCCCCTTCATCGCGTACACGGCCGGCTCGTAGAGGGAGACGGGCTTGCGACGCCGATACGCCGCCGTCGCTTTTGCGTCAATGGATTTCCGAAGTCGTTCGTAGCGTCGATCGAATGCGGCGACGTCTGTGGATGTGGGCATAGTCGCGTCCGAGATTCCTTTGGATTCCTAAACGATAACGATAAAATGTATAAGATTGTATAATAATTATTTTCGAGGTAAGTTGCACGACGCGGCGTCGCCGAAATACGACATGAAATTCGTCGATTCTTTAACCAAATAATCTTTCATTCCACCTTTTGTTGTCCTATATTTTGAGGGTAAGGTTTTCAAGGTATTCCAACTCAATGGTGTTTCGTCTCGCGCATATCGCTTCTTACATCGCGGCGTTCCTTCTCGCCGTCTCGGCGCCGGCGCGCGCGCAAGTCGATCAGACCGAGCGCGAACGCGGCGTGAACCAACGGCTAAGCATCCTCTCGAAAACGGAATACCAGAACGGCAAGAAATCCGCCTATGAAGAATACGACGCGGCGGGCAGAATCGTCGTCTATAAAACCTACGGCGACGACGGGCGAATCGAGAACAATATCCGCTACGAGTACGACGGGAAAGGGCGACTGGTCGGGAAAACCATCCTCGGCTCCGACGGCGCGTTGATTATCGACTACCGCTACGCCTACGACTCCCGAGGCAATAAGACGACCGTAAACGCCGACGACCGTCGGAAGCACGACCGGTGGACGCTTACCTATAATTACGAATACGACTCGCGCGGCAATCCGCTCAAAGTAAGCGCCGTCTCCTCGCAAGGGTCGCCCTACCCGATCCAAGAGAGCGAGTACGACGCCAAGGGTCGGCTGAAGAAACGAATCAACTATCATCCGAACGCCGAAATCGAGAAGATCGAGCATTTTAAGTACAACGATCGCGGCGACGTTCTCGAGGTGCGATCGACCGACGAGAAGGGACGCTTCCAAGGTAAGGACGCGTATTCCTACTACCCCGACGGCGCGCTGAAGAGTAAGGTTATCTACGACCAATCCGGCAAGAAGAGCTGGGAAAATCGCTACAAATACGACGCGGACGGAAAGATCGCCGAAACGACGGTGATCGATCCCGTGTTCAAAACCTCCTGCACCCACGAATACGAATACGACGAGAACGGCGCGGTCGTTAAGATCTCCGAGAAGTGCTCGTTCCAAGAACGCGTCGAGACGACCACCTACGAATACCGCTTCCGCAACAAATAACCGACGCTACGAGTAACCGACGCTACGAGTAACCGACGCTACCACTCGAATCCGTACGACGCCCCCAACGAATAGAACTCGTCCTCGCCGTCGAACGCGCGCCGCGCCCCGACGTTCAGTCCGAAACGCGTTCCCTCGAAATTGAATTCGACGCCCGTTCGCGCCTCGAAGTACGCCTCGGAATACACTTCGTGATACGAATCGTAGCGGACGTCGTCGTAGCCGTCCCATGGGTCGGGGTCGTAGGAATAGACGCGCAAGCCCGCGTCCACGATGTACCATCCCGCGCCGACCTCGATAAAGGGAACGACGGCGCGCGCGGGGTCTTTGAACCGAACGGCGCCGCCGAACGCGACGACGTCGGCGAACGTTCCTCGGTCAGTCGCGCTCGCCGATCCGACGAGCCAACGCAACGCGCCGAGATCCCGCGAGAGGAAATACGACGCGTCGGCGACGAACGCGATATCGAGGAAGTCGCTCGCCGCGAACCCCGTCCGCGATCCGAACGACAAGCTCGCGTTGATCGCTCGGAAGATCGGATCGTCGAAGCTCCCCCGACGAACGCCCGCCTCGAATTCTTGGAAGAACGTCTGCGCCTCCGTCGGCGCCGCCGCCGGCGCCGCCGCAGCGAGAAGGGCGACAACAATAAGAGTTCTCATATCGATCTCCCCTGTTCATCCTTTATACTCCCAACAAGCGCGTATTGTTTCGGTTTGTTTTTTTTATTACTTTTTATCAAGTATCCTGCGTGGCGGCGAGTTCGTGAGTATGGGTTGTGGGGGCGAGCTTGTCGGATTTGAACGGTAAGAATCTTACGATTTATTAATTCGCTCGCTATGCGACGTTTGTGGCGGTTTTGTATCTTATCTATAGTTCAAGAGTCGTTGGGCAATTACGTTATAACGCGGTAATCTATAATCCCCCAAACAACGAGGAGCTACTATGCGTATTTTCATTTTCTCGGTCGTCGCGGCTTTCGGGCTGCTGGTCGCGGCGTGCTCGTCGGTCGTCTTGACGCCGGCGGATTTCGCTTGGCCCACCGAAATCGTCATGGAAGTGGACGACGACGGCAAGGTCTTCGAGAAACGCTACCAAACGGAATTCAACGTCAATCCCCTCTTCTTCGCCGAGTTCGAGGATTCCTCCGGCACGGCGGGCAAGGAAGTGCACGTTCTTCGAGATCACAACGGCTACTACTATATGGTCGCGGCGGATTTCCGCAACGTTCACGTCTTCCTCCCCATCGAGGGGGGCTTCGAGGAAGCCGCGGCGATTGCCGTGAAAACCGAGGAGCAATCCCCGCTCAAGGATCCGTATTTCAACTGGAACAAAGAGAAGAAGCTCGTGGAGTTGGGCGACGCAATGGACGAGAGTTTCTCCGCCACATTGAATCACGAAGGCGTCAAATAAGGAGGCGACGATGAAACGGTTATCTATAATAGTATGGACGATCGCGGCGTTGCTTTCGGCGGGCGCCGTCGGCTACGCGCAATCCGACAAACAGATTGTCGATGATTTCAAGGGCGGCTACCAAGCTATCTGGAACGACGTCGAGGGCGCGCAATCCTTAGGCGATCTCGAATCCTTGAAGGCGCGCGCCAACGCGCTGAAGAGCAAATACGCGCCGCACCGCGAACTGCTGGACGACGCGCTCTACCCCGACGGTTGGAACGCCTCGTTCTCGAAACTCAATCGGCGTATCGACGATAAACGCGCCGACGTCGGAACCATCACGACGCTCGAAACCGAAGTGGCGGAGCTCTCTTCGACGATCGACTCGTTGAAGATGGAGAACCAACAACTGCGAAGCCAAATCGCCGAGCTGAACGCGCAAGCGGATAAAGACCAAGCGACGATCGACTCGCTGAACACCCTCGTTCGCCGACTCCGCGCCAACATCGCGCGGCGCGACGAGCTGCTGACGAACATCATCGACAGCACCTTCGCCGAGTTCGGCCCCGACGTCTCCGACCGAGAGATGGGAACGATGGTCGCCGAAGCCGAGGAGAAAAACCTCTTCGAGAAGATCAAGGGACAGGTGCAAGGCAACATCAACGCGCTCGAGATGGGACTCTTCTCCGCCGACGGCTTGAGCGAAATGAAAGAGTCGCGCGACGATATGAAATCCCGCTGGGATCGCGTCGGACCGCAACTCGCCGAGTTCTACGTGAATAAGAAGGATCGGCAAGAAACGCTCCGGCAAATCGACGGACTGTTCGTCGAATGGGACGAGCAAATCCGCATCGAGATGTGGAACGGCGTCAACGCCGTCTTCGAGAACTACGGCGTAAAGCTGCAACCGTTCGAGTCGGGCGACGAGTTCGTCGGATCGGCGACGACGTTCATCAACGATCAGATCAAGAACGCCGAGACGATGGATTCCGACAAGGCGTTGCAGACCTATCACAGCTTCGCCGATAGCGCATGGTTCGGCGCCGTGACAAACGAATGGCTCCCCGTGCTTATCGAGCACAAGATGTTCTCGCAAGAACAAAAAGACACGATCGATATGAAGATCGCCGAGTGGAAGGAGACCGTCGAGCCGACGGGCATGACGCTCTGGATCGTGATCATCGTCGTGGTCGTGGTCGCGCTTGTTATCGTCTTCTTGGCGATGGGCGGCAAGAAGAAGGACGGCGACAACGCCGTTCGCGAAGAACCGCGCGAGGAACCGGCGGACGAGTCGCACAACGCCGACAAATCCGACGAGGAGAGACGCGACGCGTAACGAAATCGGATAGCCGCTCGGCAACGACGCGGCGTTCCAACGCTAACGGAGCCCGGCGCGAGCGCGTCGGGCTTTTTTTTGCGGATTGTTCGGAACGAAATTATTTCGGACGCGCTTGCCCTTCGAGCGCGGGATGGATATTTTATCACCGCGATCACCGTCCTTCCACAAACGAAACGAGGAGCGTATGACCCGCCACCTAAGCCGCCTCGCGTTCGCGACGTTCTTGTTGTTCTTCGCCGCCTCGTGCTCCGACGGGGCGAACGGTCAAGAGAAGACCGTCAACGCGGAGGATATCGTCGAGCGCCTCGCCGACGGCGAGCCCGTCGCCTTACAGAACGCGACGATTAAAGGGGACCTGGATTTCACCAAAGTCGCCGAGCCCTACTTCTATTTGCCCGGCGCCGCCGTCGTCGAGATCGACGCGCCGTTTACGTTCGTCGATTGCACCTTCGACGGGGATCTCGTCGGTTTCAAATCCGCCGACGGCGAAACGATAACGACGCGCTTCCTCAAGAACTGCTCCTTCCTCAAGTGCGACGTTAAAGGCGAGGCGATCTTCACGCAAACGACGATAGAGGGCGAGACGAACTTCGCGCAAACGAGCTTCCGGAAAACCGTGTATTTCGAGAGCGCCGATTTCCGCAACGGCGTCGTCGGGTTCTCCGAGGCGAACTTCGCCGGCGAGGCGCGCTTTCAAGACGCCCGCTTCCGAGGCGCCGCCCAATTCCTGAAAGCGCAATTCGCCGAAGTCGCCAACTTCCAGAC
>WJMR01000382.1 GCA_014727845.1 Ignavibacteriales bacterium | reverse complement strand
TATGTTGCCCGTGCGGATATCCACGTCGCCGTCCACCACGTGTCCGGGACTGATGTAGATCGAGTCGCCGACGACCGTCACGTTGCCGTCGATCTTCGCCAACAGAAGGTTCTCGTCCTCGGGGGAACGGTAGATGTTTTTGAGCGTCGGGAGCGTCGCGGCTTTGCCGGAGGCGGCGGGGAGCGGTTCCCCGAAAACGTTCCTGCCGGGGGAGCCGTCCTCGTGAGGATGCACCAAGGCGATCTTCTGATCTTTATCGACCGTCTGGATGACGTTGAGATTGTAGAAGTCGATTCTGCCGTCCTCGGTCACCGACGGTTTAACCGTCGAGGAGGCGTTAATGTAATACTCGACGTATCCGTCGCGTCCGTCTTTCGGCGGCACGCCCGAGGCGACGAGGATGTTTTCCTGATAGGCGTTCTCGTCCCGCATCTTGCGAAACGCCCGTTTGACGGCTTCCTCGTCAACGTTCCATAAGCGCAAGCCGTTGATTTTCGAGAAGACCTCGTCGATCGTCAGCGGCGCGCCGTTCGGCCCGGGCGGATAGAGATTAAGCGTCGCCTTCATATCGTCGCGATCGATGTTCACCTCGAACAAGCCGTCGTAGTAGAGTTCGCGGACGTGCGGCGTGTAGTCCGAATAGAGGAACAGTCCTTCGTACGCCGAGGAAAACGTCTCGGTCGAGGCGTCGCGCAGGAGGGACTCGTGATGCGTGAGGATCCGATTCTTCGGCGGCTTTTTCCCCTCGGGAACGGGGACCATTTGGAAGAGCTTCTCGCTCTGTTGAACGACGCGGTCGATCAACCCCGCCGCCTTCACTTTGCTATAGAGTAACCCTTCGCCCTTGCCGCATTCCTTAACGCGCTTGAGCGTCTCCTCGTCGGCGATCGGTTCGACGATAAACTTTGGGATTCGTTGTTGTGCCGGTTGCATAGGTTACTCGCGCGCGAGCTTCGTGGGGAAGTGATAATAAACGCGACCCGCCGCGCCGTTCCCCCTCGACGATGCCGGGTTAACTTCTAACTATTCGGCGTATTAGAGTATTATTGAATATCCGACGTTACGAAAAAAAAAGGAATAATACCGTCGTATTTGGCGCTACAAAATTTCCACCCGCAAGAGCTTGCGCTTCAGCGCCAACGCTTTCTCGCGCCCGCCGGCCGCGGAAAACCCGCCGAGCGAGCCGTCGGAGCGCACGACGCGATGACATGGGACGACGACGGGAATCGGATTGGCGCCGACCGCCCCGCCGACGGCGCGACTCATCCGCGCGCCTCCCGTTTTCCGCGCCAGCTCGCCGTAGGAGGCGGTCTTCCCGTAGGGGATCTTCCGAAGCTCGCGCCAGACGCGTTCGCGGAAGGGCGTCCCCTCGAGTTTCAGCGGCAGGTCGAACTCCCGACGTTTGCCGGCGAAATACTCGCGCAATTGTTTCGCCGTCGCGCGCGCCGTCGTCGTTCGCTTCTTCGGCGCCGTCGGATAGTCCTTCGCGGGCGCGTTCATCGAAAGCCGCGCCAACCGCCCCTCCTCGACGTAGATAAAAAAACGGACGCCGCCGATCTCGACGACGTCCATAGAAAGTTCGCCCACGCGCGTCATTTGCCCGCGTCGCCAAAGTCGTGGAACTTATCGATCACGATCTCGTACTCCGCGCGCTCGACGTCGCCGCGCCAATAGGCGACGTTGAAGTCGCAGATGTCCGTAAAGGCGTAGCCGACGCGATCGCCTTGCTTAACGCGGAAGAAGAGCGTCGCGTTCATCCCGACGATGTTCGGATCCTCGGATTTCGTCGTCGAGAAGACGTTCTTCGCGTCCATGCCCCCCTCGTATTCGTCGGTTGTGCGTTTCGGAATAACGAAGCGCCCTTCGTCGTCCGTCTTACCCTTGAACTTCACGACGTTCGGAATCACCAGCTCGTCTTGGTGGTAGATCCACACGTCGGCGTTCGCAATCGGCGCGCCGTCGGCGTCCGTGAAGACGAGAACGTTTTCCTCGGGCACGTCCACGAGGTAGATCCCAAAGAAGCCGCGTCGCTTCGAAAGTTCGCGCATTAAACCGCCCGCGCTGTGATCGCTGACGTGATGCCCGACCGATTTCATCAGCGCGTCTTTCCGGCTCGAGTAGTAGATAATTCCTTCGTCGGGATCGGCGACGGGCGGGGTCTCGCCCGTGAGCGGCTCGACGACGTGGAAGCGATCGCGCGGAATATCCTGCCAGTAGAGGTCGATCAATCCAAGCTGATGACCAAGCTCGTGGAGGATCGCCCAATCGACTTTATTCTCTTCCTTGAACGTATAGTCGCGATGGTAGTGCACGCCGTCCGACTTGAAGCCCCACTGTCCGTCGCAAAGAATATTGGCTTGCGGCGTATGGTTGAATCCCTTAATTAAGAACTCGTCCGCGTCGTCGGGCGCGTAGATAACGGTGTCGAGGAAGACCCGTTCCTCGACGCCGTTCGGCGAGATGCCCTCGTACTTCGCGTCGGCGAACATATCGTTCATCAGCGCGACGTGGTATTGCCCCCAGTCGGCGAAGTTATAGGAACCCATGCCGTTCTTGTGCGACTCGAAGAACGCGCGCATACTCTCCTCGACGTAGAAGTGGTAGGAGAGGGCGTTCGAGCGGATCTCGACGGCGTTGTTGTTCTCGGTTATTTCGTCGGTCGGATCGACGGGCGTCGCCTCGCACTTGATAATCGAGGGGTTCTCGGCGCTCCACGGCAATTGTACGCTTGTGGCGCGGGTTTCCCAAGGGTCGAGCTCCTCGAAACGCTCCCGCTTTACCTCTTCGCCGTCGATCGTCCAGACGACCTCGACGGCGCCGAGGTCGCCCGCGCCGCTGTTGCGCGCGATGGCGGTGTAGGTCATTAGCTCGCCCTCGTCGGGGTAGTGTTTGCGCGCCTTGCTCGCCTCGGTCTCGCGCGGGTTGTACATATTCGGAACGTACTCGTACTCCACGCGCGGATATTTCGGCGAGCGGGAGATGTAGAGCACGTTCGCGTCGGGCTTGCCTTCGGCGAGCGGCTCCACCGTCAGCGTCGCGACGTCGGACGGTTCGCTCGTCTTCTCGTCCTCGACGGCGACGACTCGGTAGATATAGGTCGCGCCTTCGACGACGTTACGATCGACGAAGTAGCCGCGATCGGTTCGTCCGACGAAATTTGCGTCGTCGATCTCGACGGTCTCGCCGCGCGACTTATATACGCGGTAGTCGGTCTCCTCGTTGTCGCGCGGGTCGAACTTCCAAGACACAAACGCCTTCGAGGGAACGCCCGCGACGTTCGCGGCGAGGTCCTCGGGTTTTTTCGGAGCGTCGATCGCCGACTTCGAATAGTTCTTCACGGGCGCGTCCATCTCGTGCAGGATGAACGAATAGACGTCCGCCAATTCGTCGATCACCTTCGAGGTGTTGCCCGCGCCGTGCCCGACTTGCGTCTCGATGCGGATGAGGATCGGGTTCTCGCCCGTGTGCTTATGCTGCATCTCGGCGGCGAACTTGAACGAGTGCGCGGGGAAGACGCGGTCGTCGTGGTCGGCGGTGGTGATCAGGGTCGAGGGGTAATCCACGCCCGACTCGACGTTGTGGAGCGGGGAGTACTCGTAAAGGAACGCGAACTGATCGGGGTTCTCGCTCGAGCCGTACTCGGCGACCCACGCCCACCCGATGGTGAACTTGTGGTAGCGCAGCATATCGAGCACGCCGACTTCCGGCACGGCGACGCCGAACAAGTCGGGGCGTTGGAGCGCCGTCGCCGCGACGAGCAAGCCGCCGTTCGATCCGCCGTGGATGCCGAGACGTTCGGGCTTGGTCCACCCCGCGTCGATCATATACTCGGCGCACGCGATGAAATCGTCGAAGACGTTCTGCTTGTTATCGAGCATACCTTGCTCGTGCCAGCTCTCGCCGTATTCGCTTCCTCCTCGGAGGTTCGCCATAATCCAAACGCCGTCGTTCTCGAGGAAGGGAATGATCGAGAGTCGGAAGCGGGGCGTCAGCGCGATGTTGAATCCGCCGTACGCCGTCAGGAGCGTCGGGCGCTTTCCGTCCTTCTTCAAATCCTTCTTGTGGACGAGGAACATCGGCACGGCGGTTCCGTCCTTGCTCCGAACGAAGACTTGCTCGGTGACGAAATCTTCGGGATTGAAATCCACTTGAGAGCGGCGGAAAAGCTCCGACTCGTTTTTCATCACGTTGTATCGGTAATACTCGGCGGGGAAGCTAAACGAGGAGAAACCGTAAAACACTTCCTCGTCGTCCTTGTCGCCCCCGAAGCCGTACGCCGTGCCGACGCCCGGCAGCTCGACGTCGTGGAGGCGCTCGCCCTCGGGCGTGAAGACGGTGACGAGGGAGGCGGCGTCCTTAAGATACGTGACGATCAAGCCGCCGCCGACGAGCGTCGCGTCCTGAATTTTATTGCGCGACTCGGGTACGATCTCCACCCAGTTCGTTTTTTGCGGATGCGCGGGATCGATCGAGACGACGCGATAGTTCGGCGCGCCGAAGTTGGTGAGGACCAGCAGGCGATCGCCGACCGACTCGACGACGCTATACTGCGCCTCCTGCACGTCCACGATCGGTTTGATCTCCGAGTCCGCCTCGAGGTCCTTGTAGTAGAGAAGCGGATCGCGGGACTCGACGCCGATCTCATATAATATTAGATAGCGTTCGTCGTCGGTCACCTGCGCGTACACGATGCCGCGCGGGCGCTCGGGGTTCTCGTAGATTAGCGCGTCCTCGCTTTGGTCGTCGCCGATCTTGTGGTAGTAGATCTTATGATTCTCGTTCGTCGCTTTTAGCTTCTCCTCTTCGTTCGGTTCGTCGTAGCCGCCGTAGAAGAAGCCGTCTTTCCACCACGTCATCCCGCTCCACTTGCTCCACTCGATATGGTCGTCGAGGAGTTCGCGGCTGTCGAGATCGAGAACGTAAAACTCGCGCCAGTCGCTGCCGCCGCGCGATATCGCGTAGCCGACGTACTTCTGTTCGCGGGAAACGTACGTGCCTTTCAGCGAGACCGAGCCGTCTTCCGAAAACAAATTCGGATCGATCAAGACTTCCGGCTCGCCTTCTTCGCCCTTTTGGATATAGACGACCGAGTGCTCCTGCAATCCGTCGTTCTTGGAGAAGAGGAAGTAATCCCCGTGTTTGGAGGGGAGCGAAAACTTCTCGTAATCCCACAGTTCCTCGAAGCGTTTACGGAGGTCGTCGCGGAAGGGTATCTCGCTCAGGTAGGATTCGGTGAGGGCGACTTCCGCCTCGATCCACTCGCGGGTTTCTTCGGAATCGACGTCCTCGAGCCAACGATACGGGTCGGCGACTTCGGTTCCGTGATAGTCGTCCGCGACGTCGCCGCGTCGGGCGTCGGGGTAGTCGAGTTTCTGCGCGAAGGTCGTCGCGACGAGCGCGAGCGTCGCGAGCGTTAGTAGTCGTGTCATTTCGTCCTCGATAATTGACGGGATAGATGCGTTACAATGGAATCTTTCATATTAGGAAAAACGTTACAAATAAGAAAGCGCGCCGGTAAAACGTCTCGCGGTACCGCCCGAAAAGTTTGGCGCGGAATCGTCGGGTTTCGTATCTTGACGGATTCGCAAGGGCGACAATTAATGGAGCGAGAATTAGGATGAAAACGCCGGCAACGCTCGCCGCGACGATCGCGGCGGTTTTTTTCGTCGGATGCGACGGCGGCATCGAGCCGCGCCCCGAGCCGGGCGAGACGGGTTTTTCGGGCGAGATCGTTTTCCAAGGCGAATGGGACACGACGATCGTGCGGACGCACCTGGTCGTCTTCGAGGATCCGATCTTGACGTCCGACGATTTCTTCCCGCCGAACCTCGTGTACGTCTCCGAGGAAATTCCGCGCGGGACGACGCGCTTCGAATTCCGATCCAACGAAAACGCGTTACAGGAAACAATGCGTCTCGATGCGGGGACGTACGCCTACGTCGCCGTGGCGCAATCGGCGGCGGAGATTCTTTCGCTCCAACGCGAGGATTGGTTCGTCGTCGGCCTCTATAGCGAGTCGGACGGCTCGGCGAAGCCCCTTGTGATCGGGGAAGGGGAGACGCTCGAAGGCGTGGACGTCTTCTGCGATTTCGACAACCCGCCCCCGCAACCGCCGGGAGGAGAGGCAAGATGAGCGTGCGATCTTTATTCATCGTCTTAGTCGCGATAACCGCGTTTGGCGCGGCGTTCGCGCAGTCCGGCAATTTCCGAGGGACGGTGTACGACGAGAACGGCGAGCCGCTCGAAGGCGCGAACGTCTTCGTCGTGGAGGCGAGACGCGGCGCGGCGACCGACGAGAACGGCAAGTTCGTTATTAGCAACCTTCCGGCGGGCACGTACCGCGTCGAGGTGTCGTTCGTCGGCTACCGCTCGGTGTCGTTGCCCGACGTGCGCTTCGAGGCCGGCAGACCCGCTATGCGGTTCCGCCTCGAACCCGAGACGGTCTCCACCGCGCCCGTGGTGGTCGCCGGCGCGAAGTACGAGCAGAGCGTGGACGAGCTTCCCGTGAGCGCGTTGGTGATCGACCCGGACACGTTCCGCGAGAACAATTTCGTTACGCTCGACGAGGCGCTCCGCTATGTGCCGGGCGTAAGTATGAACGAAGAGCAGCTGAGCGTTCGCGGCTCGAGCGGCTACAGCCACGGCGCGGGCACGCGCGTGATGTTGGCGATCGACGGCGTGCCGATTTACACGGGCGACACGGGCGAGATTATTTGGGAAATTGTGCCGCTGACCGACGTCGAGCGCGTCGAGGTGATCAAGGGACCCGCCAGCTCGCTCTACGGTTCGACCGCCATCGGCGGCGTCGTCAACGTCGTCACCCGCCGCGTTCCCGACGAACCGATCACGCACGTTCGCGCCTTCGGCGGCTTCTATAATCCGCCCAAATTCGACGAATGGAAATGGAGCGATCGCGACTACCGCTCGTTCCACGGCCTCGGCGTCTCGCACGCGCGGCGCGTCGGCGATCTCGGCGTCTCCTTATCGGCTCAGAAACTCGACGACGACGGCTACAAGATCGACGGTTTCTACAAGCGTTGGCTCTTCTACGGCAAGCTCGCTTACGACCTCGGCGAGGGGAGCTCGCTCAAACTGATCGGGGAGAATCTCTTTTCCAACAACGGGCAGTTCCTTTTTTGGAAGGACTCCCGCAACGCGCTCGTCGAGAACGAGGCGGATATCGGCACTCGCATCGAATCCTCGCGCGGTTTCCTCGTCGGCATCTATAAAGAACGCTTTTCGGACGCGCTGACGACCGAGTTGAAAAGTTCGTGGTATCACACCGAGTTCGAGGGAAAGAATTTGGCGCGCTCGACTTCGATGGCGAACCTCTACCGCAACGAGATATTGGGGCACGCGACGTTCGGAGACCTCGACGCGGTGCTCGGCGGCGAGGCGGTGTACGCGATGATCACGTCCGAGATTTTCGCGAACCCCGAGTTCTTCAGTTGGGCGGCGTACGGGCAAACCGATTACCGCGCCGCGAAGGGGCTTAACCTCTCCGCCGGCGTTCGGCTCGACGCGATCTCGATGGACACGCTACACGCCGAGGAGGCGTTCTCCCCGCGCGTCGGAATCAATTACCGTCCGACCGACGAGGTTATTCTCCGCGGCTTGTTCGCCCGCGGCTTCCGCGCCCCCACACCCGCCGAGATATACACGACCATATCCAACAGCGGTCTCGAGGTGCGCGAGAACACCGACCTCGTCCCCGAGTCGAGCGTCTCCTTCGAGTTCGGCGCGCGCTGGCGCCCGAGCGGGGAGTACGTCTTCGACGCGTCGTTCTTCAACAACGAGTACGACGATTACATCGAGGCGAACCTCAACCCCGACGGAACGATCCAGTTCGTGAACCTGACCGAGGCGCGGATACAAGGCGTCGAGGCGATCGTCGAGGCGTATCCCGAGTGGGCGCCCGCGCAATTCTCGGCGGGCTACACCTACCTATGGACGCGCGACTTGAACCTCGACCGCGCGATGAAATATCGACCGCGCCATATGCTCTACCTCTCGGCGTCGGCGCGATACGGCGCGTTCGAGTTGGGCGCGAACTTCCGATACCTTAGCCGCGTCGAGGAGATCGACCGACTGCTGACGCAACCGCCGCTCGTGGTGGTGCCGGACGGCGACTTGCGCGTGGCGATTTATTCGCTCGATCTCAGAGTGGGCGCGTCGTTGGCGGGCGTCGGCGTTCCCGCGCGCGTGAACCTCAACGCCAAGAACGTCTTCAACTATCGTTACGTGGAAATGATCGGCAACCTCGCGCCGCCGAGAAGTTTGTCGATGTCGTTCGATATCTACTTCTAAGCGACGCGAGGCGCCGAAGGGCGGGCTATCGCGTTTCCGAAGCGAGCTCGGTCTCGTGATCCGCGAGGAACGCCGCGACGTGACGGCTCTCGACGGCTCTCGCCTCGGCGGCGACGCGGTCCGAGAAGGGCGCGAGATACATCGACTCGGGGCGCGGGAATCGTTGACGCGACGGAATCATCGAGGCGTCCCCGATCGGCATGCCGGCGTCGAGCACGTTCGTCGTCGTCAGAAGAATCTTGTCGTTCGGCTCGAGGAAATACTCGCCGTTATAGAGTCGGTTCCGCCGACGCTCCGCGATCTCCAATAATTCCTCCGCGTCCCCGACCGTCCGATATGTTCCGCGCGGATCCGCGAACGCCACGGCGATCGCCGCGTCGTCGCCGCTATGAACCAGCACGGGCGATCCGACCGCCAGCATGTCATAAACGCGGTTGACGTCCTCGCGAGAGACGCGCACGCAGCCGTGCGAGGAGGGACGCTTTCCTAAATAGTTATAGTAGCGGTTCTGCAACAAGCCGTGAATCCCGATGCCGTAGTTGAACGGCATCCACCGATAGAGAAGGGCGTCGGGAAAGCTCGTCGAATATTTTTGCCAAATCTTTTTCCGCACCACGAACAGCCCCTTGTTGGTCCGCATCCCGTCCTTGATGTAGGGCGTGCCCGTGGAGACCTTGAAGTGGAAGTCGGCGCGCTCGCGGTTGTGAACAATCGCCGTCTGCGTTGCGAGATCCAGCTCCAACCAGGCGTCCTCGGCGGTGTAGAACGTGTCCCGCGCGTGCGGATAGAATTCCGTGATGAAAATATTTTCGGGGTATTCGACGGTCGTCGTCGCCGCGCGGTCGAACGGTCCGCCGAAATGAAACGCCGTAAGCGTTACGAGTAGCGTAAACAATCCAAGAGTTCTCATGTCTTCCCCAAACGATTAAAGGTTCTCTACGTTCCGCCAATATCCGTCGAGTCGGACGCTCCTCGATGTTGTTTGTCCGTCTCGACTATGCGAATTATACGAAACAAATCGGATGGGGGATGTGCGAAAACGCACAATTGGCGCGGGTTTTGGGAGATTCGGGAAAAATACGACACGCCGTGTGGCGCCGGTTACGACATGCGGGGGACGACCGACGCCTCGCGGATCAGAAAATACTCTCGCTCACTTCGTCGTTCACGAGCACGTCGGTGACGACGGCGACGGATTCGCGACCCGCGAAGCGCGTGGTGATTCGGCGAGGATAGAGGACGCCGTTCTTCTCCTCGAAGTCGGCGAAATCGACGACGTGGCGATAGACGTCGCCCTGCAGCTCCTTGTCGAATTCGTCGCGCACGTGGAGAAACGTCTCGACGTCGAAGTAGGAATACTTGTGGAAGCCGGAGGGATAGACGAAGTGGAGCTTATACGCCTCGAAGGATTCGAGTTCGGCGACGCCCATGTTTTTTACCTTGATCCCGTGTTCGTCGAGTCGGGTGTAGAGGTGGATATCCGCCGCGACGGCGAACTGCTCGATGATTTTCCCGTCGCGGACGGTGTCCACGGCGCGATCGCGCTCTTGGATGAGAACCTTGCCGTTGAAGGTGTTGAAAGTGTTGGGGACGCCGTCGATCTTGAACGAATGGACGAGCAAGTCCGGCGGCTTACGATAATAGACCGCCTCGATAACGGCGCCTCGATTTCGGGTCGTGTTTTTTGTGGCGAGCTTCTCGACGGCGAGGTACGCCTCTTTTCCGCCGATCGCCTCGAGGTGCTTATCGAGCACGTCTTCGGCGGAGAGCTCGGCGCTTTGGAGCGAGGGAGCGCTCTCTTCGAGAAGCGAGTCGATCACTTCGCGCGGCGCCTCGACGGCGGCGCGGATGGAGTCTTGGGCTTCTTGGGGCTCGTCTTCGATCTGTCCGCACGCGGCGACGGCGAGAGAAAAGGAAACGACCGCGGCGCTTAAGGCGATTCTCATCGGTTCGATTGATTCGGTTTGTTCGCGAAAATTTTGACGCGTAAGATACGTAGGAAGAGGAGCGCGACGCAAACGGCTTTCGTGAAAATTTTGTATATTAAGTTTTCCGCATTTCTCGGAGCGTCTCTATGAGCGAACACGGATTTCAATTCGGCAAATTGGTCTGCGTGGGTAGGAACTACGC
>WJMR01000381.1 GCA_014727845.1 Ignavibacteriales bacterium | reverse complement strand
GTCTTCCTCCGCCCCGAAACGGCGCAGGGCATTTTCGTGAACTTCCCGAACGTGTCGAGCGTTACGCGGCACAAGCTCCCGTTTGGCGTCGCGCAGGTCGGTAAATCGTTCCGCAACGAGATCAACACGAAGTATTTCCTCTTCCGCACCCGCGAGTTCGAGCAGATGGAGATGCAGTATTTCGTCCGTCCCGAGGAAGACGCAAAGTGGTACGAGTATTGGAAAGAGGCGCGGATGAAGTGGTACCTCGAGCTCGGGCTCTCGAAGGAGAAGCTCCGCTTCCACGATCATCCCGAGGATAAGCTGGCGCACTACGCCAAGCAGGCGGCGGACGTCGAGTATCTTTTCCCGTTTGGATGGGGCGAGATTGAGGGAATCCACAACCGAACGAATTTCGACATTTCGCGGCATCAAGAGTTTTCGGGCAAGTCGTTCCAATACGTGGACGCCGAGTCGAAGGAGAAATTCCTGCCGTACATCATCGAGACGGCGGCGGGCGCCACGCGCGCGTTTATGGCGTTCCTGGTGGACGGCTACTACGAGGAGGAAGTGAAGGGGGAGACGCGCACGGCGCTCCGACTCCATCCCCGCTTGGCGCCGTATAAAGCGGCGATCTTCCCGCTCGTCAACAAAGAGGGTATGCCCGATAAGGCGCGGGCGCTCGAAGCGGATCTTCGGAAACACTTTAAGGTATTCTTCGACGACAAGGGCGCCGTTGGCAGACGCTACCGTCGGATGGACGAGATCGGCACGCCTTACTGTTTAACGATCGACACGCAAACGCTCGAAGACGACACGATCACCGTCCGCGAGCGGGATTCGATGGAGCAGACGCGCGTGGCTACGAGCCGCGCCCGCGAGTATTTATTCGATCAACTCACTAAATAACCGCGCGCCGTCGGGCGCCGCCGGAGGAACGATTATGAAACATATTGGATTGGTTCTCGTCGCCGTTGTGGCGCTCGCCAGCGCGCCGCGCGCCCAGAGCGACTACGACCAAATGATCAAGACGGGCATTAACCAAATCTACAACATCCAATTCGACGACGCGGCGGAAACCTTCCGCGCCGTGATCGCCAAATATCCCGAGAATCCCTCGGGTCGGTTCTTCCTCGCGATGATCGATTGGTGGAAGATTATGCTCGATCTGAAATCCGAAGACAACGACGACGTCTTCTTCAAGAAGATCGACGACGTGATCTTTCAGTGCGACGAGATTCTCGAGAAGAACCCCGACGACGTGAACGCGCTCTTCTTCAAAGGGGGCGCCATCGGATTTCGGGGTCGCCTGCGCGTGCTCCGCGAGAGTTGGCTGAAGGCGGTGGACGACGGCAGGGAGGCGCTCCCGATCGTGCAGCGCGCCGCCGAGCTCGACCCCGACAATCCCGACGTGCAACTCGGCTTCGGTATCTATAACTATTACGCCGCCGTCGTGCCGGAGAAGTATCCCGAAGTCGAGCCGATGATGATGTTCTTCCCCGAAGGCGACAAGCAAGAGGGGTTGGATCAACTCGAGTTCGTCGCGACCGAAGGACGCTACGCCAAATACGAGGCGCAATATTTCCTGATGACGCTGAACTATAGCTTCGAGGACGATCCCTACAAAGCGGAGGAATACGCGACGGGGCTGATCGAGAGATTTCCGAACAATCCCGTCTTCGAGCGGTGGGACGGGAAGATCGCGATGCGGCAGGGGAAAGTGTACACCGCCGCGCGTCGGTATCAATCGATCTACGAGAAAGTCCAAAGCGGGATGCCCGGCTATAACCTCCGCGCCGAGCGCGAATCGACTTACTACATCGGCGTGCACAAGAAGAACGCCCGCGAAGTGGATTCCGCGATGTATTATCTCAATAAATGCGTAAGCGCCAGCCGCGAGATGAACCCGGACGACGAGTCGGGATTTCTCATCAACTCGCTGCTCTATCTCGGCAATCTCTACGACGTTAAGGGCGAGCGTGAGCGGGCGAAGGAGTTCTACCAAAAGGTGCTCGATATGCGCGAGTATCGGAAGAGCCGCAACCTCGCCGAGAGCTACCTCGACAAACCCTTCCACTATTAATCTCTCAACAGTTTGGCTTTTTGAAACCGTCTCGCGAGGGGCGGTTTTTTTATGCCCACGACGCACGAGAAGCGCCTGGAATTTCGGCGCCATGCGCTTCTCGCGAATTACCATGCGGTTAGCCGGCGCCATGCGAAAAAACTATACTATTATAATAGAGGCGCTTGCGACGATTCGAGAGTTTTGGCACGGGAATGGAAAAGTTTATCACGAACACAAAAGAGCAATTTGAAAAACAACAGGTGAAACGATGAACACGACGATTCAACTAACAAACAAAACCAACAATAATAACCCTCATCGAATGGAGGAATTCATGAAACGCTCGAAAATGGCTCTTAACATCGCCGCGCTTATTGCGTTGGTCGCGCTCTTCTTCGTCGGTTGCGACGAAAATTCGATCACGGATCCCGGCGACGAAGTCGGGACGGACCGCGAGGCGATGATCTATTTGATCGAACAGGATGAGGCGATCGGTTCGTTCGACGCCAACTATGACGAAGGCGGCGCGCAAACCATCGAATCCCAAGAAGGCGGGATCGCCAAGACGATCTATCCCGTCGCGATCGGCTCGGGCGTCGAGTCGAAGACGCGCACCGTCGAGATCACGATGAACGAGACCGAGGACTCCGCCTATGCGAACGTCACCGTCGTCGTCACGGGCACGCTCTACATCGCCGCGTCGGACGATTTCTTCAACTGGTGGGAGCGCGACTCCTCGCAAGTGGACACGCTTATCGAGAAGCCGTTCACCGAAACGATAACGCGCAACGTCGTCTTCGCGCGGGTCGCGAACACGGAGCGTCCGCTCCGGAACTGGAAGGTCGTCCGCATCTCGCTCGTCGAAGGTTCCACCCCCGACGACAACATTTCGATTGAGAAGATGACCTTCGCGACCGCTTCGGGCGGCGAGCTGGTCGTCGAAGATCCGAGCGAGTTCTATCTCGAGCGCGAGGAACCGTCGAACGGCCAACGCGACCGCCTTATTCCGCACACGAATCAGCGCGAGCAAATTACGGCGACCGTCGAAGTTTTCAGCGCCTATCAAGACGACGACTTCGTCACCGTCACCTGGGGCGCCCTTCGCAACAATCGTCGGCATCTCGTGAAGCTGGAGATGTCGCTCGTCTCCTCGTCCCCGACCGAGGGCGGCTACGACAAAGTCTATGAAGCTACGTGGCGCACGGCCCCCATTCGCGGATTCCGCCACGCGGTCGTCGGCGCCGTTCCTTTCCACGTCGTCACCGACGACGCGACGCCGGTCGAGAAATCCTCTTTCGGCGTGCCCTACTTCGTCAAGTAATCGCGCGCGGCGCTCGGGCGAGACGGGAGCCCCTTTGTGGGGTTCCCGTTTTCGCGTTTTCAGAAACGGGATCTTTGCATAAACGTTTTACATTGCGGAAGAGGTAAGTACGATGACACGGGAACGAAGCGAACTAGGCGATACCTTACTTCGGCGAGCGCGCGCGTTTGTCGCGGCGACGGCGGTTTTCGGGCTTTCGGCCTGCGAGGCGCCGACGCCGATCGAGTTGAACGTCGCCGAGGTCGGCGACGAGACGACGGAGATCGAGGTTCGAACGTTCTCGCCGGAAAACGACGAGCGGGCGTACGCCTACGCGGCGGATTTCGATTCGACGGGCGTGACCGCGCCGCCTCCCGAGGGCGACGTCGTCTATCTGCTTCGCGGTATGACGTACGCGTGGCCCGGCGGGTCGATCGAGTCCCGCGCCGTCGCCGCCCGATTCCTCGACCGAAGCAAACCCGTATTCGGCTTCGGAGGCAAACGCATCGGCCATCGCTCCGTCCCCGTTCCCGACGTTCGCTTCGATCTCCTTCCCGCGAGCGTCGGCGAGTTCCGACTCTCTTTGCTAACTTCCGAGGGTAAGCGCGACACCGTCGTCGGGCCGCAATACTTACGTTACTATCTTACCGATCTCGGTTTCTACGCGCAAGAGCACGTCCTCTCTTTCTCGCCGAGACGCTCGAAAAACGTCGTCGAAATTCCCGCACGCGCTTTGGAGAAAATGCGCGCCGTTGTCGCGCCGACGATCGACGAGGGGGGGCGTCCGACCTATAGGTTTGAATGGGAGCCGGCGAAGCGGCTCGCCTTCGAGCCGCGTCAACCCGCGACGGGCGAGATCGAGTGGATTGAGAACTACGGGGACTCGATCTACGTCGTCGTCGGGGCGTACGACGCGACGATGAATCGAACGCGCGCGCTTTTCCTGTTTATGCTCCGAGACGACGGAAAGGCGGTGGCTCCCGCCGGGTTGTTCGCCGAGCTTCCGTACGAGCGATTTACACATCTAACCGTTACCTTTGTACGCGAAGTAATCGGTAGATGGACGAATGACGAGAAGACGTTTTCGATCGTGGTTGTCTCGCAAAGTGTGCGCACCGTGTTGGTGGAGCCGACGCGGTAAGGGGATTGCTATGACGCTCGCGCTCGCCATATCGTCCGTCGCCTTCGCGCAAGAATCGTTTGATCCGCGCGGATTTCCGCAACCGCCGAGTCGCCGCGCGCCCACAATCGGCGTCGAGTCCGACCTCGCTCGCGCCTACGCCGACGAGGACGTCCATCTCTCCGCCTCCTACGAAGGGTCGTACGGCGATAGGTGGTACGGTTCGCTCCAAACGCTCTCCGCGGGAAAACGCTTCGGCGACCACACAATATTCGTTCGCTACCGACCGGGCGCCGCCCAGCGGTTCGGATTCGGCTCCCTCGTCGAGGTCCCCTCGGAAGACCGCACCGCCTCGTTGACGACGAGTATCGACTATCGCGAGCCGTTCGCGTTCGGCTACACCTTTTCGCCGTTCAAGGGATTGCGCGTCGGGATGACGTGGCGTTACTACGCCGAGGACGTCGCCGTCGAGGAGATCGCCGCGACGGTGGATACGGCGACCTTCGACGTCGAGATCGTCGAGGAGACGCAAACCTTCGCGCCCAACGTCTGGCGCGCCGACGTCGGCGTCTCGTATCAAGCGCGGGAAGACCTACGCGCGTCGCTCGGCTACGCGAATCTCGTCGTCGCGGCGGAGGGCGACGCGGGTGTTGATCCCGCGCATCTCTTACGGTTCGAGCCGACGGGGATCTTCGGCGTCGATTACGATCCGCTCCCTCGCTTGCGCCTCGGCGGACGCGTCGAAACGACCGGGTCGTTCTATCTCGGCGTCGCGACGTCGTTTTCCCTCCTCGGGGGCGAACTCTCTCTCGGCGCGGCGGCGGCGCGGGATTGGCGGATGACGCCGTTTATCGCGGCGGCGCAACCCTCGATCCGATTCGCGGGGGACGTCTTCGCGATCTCGGTCGTCGGCGCGTATTATTTCTCGGATCGGACGGCGTTCCGCTCCCTCTCTAATTTCCTCGACCGAGGCGTCTAT
>WJMR01000380.1 GCA_014727845.1 Ignavibacteriales bacterium | reverse complement strand
TTGTTTGCCCGACTGGCTCACGCCCGGGTCGTGCATAACGTCGGTGTCGATTAGATAGTCGAACCGCTTCCGGAACTCCTCCAAGCTCATCCCGCACGTCGCCGCGTATTTCGCCAGCTCGTGCGCGTCGTCGAAGTCCGAAGGATTAAGGCGAATCATATAGTTCCGCGCGATGGCGAACGATTCGGATTTCGGATCCACCATCCGAACGCGCGTCTTGTTCGTCTTCGGGTCGAGGATGTCCTTGAAATATAGCGGCACAAAATGCCCGCCTTGGATCGAGACCATCGCCGCGTTGCCGCCGTCTAAAATGAACTGCGCCGCCGAGTAGCCGAGATCCCGCGTGTATTCCATATCGAACGGAATCGGGTCGGCGCAACGGAGTTCGTAGCCGATGTTCTTCGCCACGATCGTCAGCTTGACGCCGAGCTCTTTCAGACGCTCCTGCACTTTGGCTTTCAGAATCTCGCCGAAGCTGATCTCCGCGATGCGGATGTTGTCGTGCGCGTCGCGCTCGACTTCAACCAGCGCCTCGAGGTCCTTCTTATCCAAATGCTCGACCAAGCCCTCGGCTAATATCGCGACGCCGTCGTTCTTGCCCGCGCTCAATCGCTTGATAATCGAGCCGACGACGATATCGACGACGTGGTTGAGTTTGATCGTCGATTCCGGGAACTCTTCGGGGATGAGCGTCATTGTGGCGCCGGCCGACTTGCCGATGCCGAGCGCCAAGTGCCCCGCCTTGCGCCCCATCGTAATAACGAAATACCAACGCGACGTCGTGCGCGCGTCCACCATCAAGCTCTTGACGATCTCGACGCCCAAGTGGCGCGCCGTCTGGAAACCGAACGTCGGGATGCCGTGCGGCAAATCGAGATCGTTGTCGATCGTCTTCGGCACGTGCACCACGCGAATCCTGCCCGCCGCCATCTCTTCGATCTTCATCGCGCTATAAGCCGTGTCGTCGCCGCCGATGGTGATCAACTTATCGACGTTCAGCCGCAATAGCGAGGTGACCGCGTTCTCGAGCGTCTCTTTCTTCTTCGTCGGGTTGGCGCGCGAGATGCCGATATGCGAACCGCCGCGGAAGTGAATACGGCTAACGTCGTCGATCGTGAGCTCGCGGACGTGCTCGATGTCGCCGCGCATAATCCAATTAAAACCGTCCAACACGCCGACGACCTTTATCCCCTCGACCGCCGCGCGAATCGTCGCCGCGCCGATCACCGAGTTAATGCCCGGCGCCGGTCCGCCGCCTACTAAAATCGCCATCTTCTTCGGAGCTATCATAGATACCTTCCCTGATCTAACGTCACTATTGTTCTGCTTGTTCTGCGCATCGTCGCGGATTCCTCGGGCGCGTTTCTCGCCCGGCGCCGTCGAGCGACGCCTCGGAGTGACGCGAATTTCGAGTGGTGGTTCGTTCGCCGTGAGATGCGATCGGTAAAATACAAAATTTTCCCACGCGGAAAAACGCGCCGCGAAATCTCATCGCGCCGCGAAATCTCGTTGCGCCGCGAAATCTCATCGCGCCGCGAAATCTCGTTGCGCCGCGAAATCTCGTTGCGCCGTCGCTCGTCCTCCGAGCAAGCGATTAATTCAGCACCTTCAGCTTCGCGAACTTCAGCATAAGTTGTTTGATGTTGTTCCCCTCGAAAACGACCGTCGCCTTCTGCCGATCGCCCGCGCCGACGAGTTGCACCACCTTGCCCAAGCCGAATCGCTCGTGCATAACGCGGCTGCCGACCTTCATCGCGTTATCCTTTTTGGTGATGTCCTCGTACTCGATGTTTTCGAAAATCTCGAGATACATCTCCTTCTTCGTTTTCCGATTGGCGCGTCGCGACGAGGATTGTTCGACGGTTTCGGTCAACTCCGGGGATATTTCGTCGATGAACCGGGAGCGTTCCTGATACGCCACCTCGCCGAACCGATATCGCGAGCGCGCGTGCGTAAGATAGAGTCGCTCACGAGCGCGCGTCATCGCCACATAAAACAGACGACGCTCTTCTTCAAGGTTCGCCTCCTCCTCGAAACGGTTCGAGAGCGGGAAAACGTCCTCCTCCAACCCGGCGACGAACGCGACGTTGAACTCCAACCCTTTCGCGCTGTGCGCCGTGAGCAAGCTAACGACGTTCCGCTCGTCCTCCAACTGCTCCAAGTCGGTCGTCAACGAAATGGTCTGTAAATACTCTTCGAGCGTCGCCTTCGGGCGCTCCTTCGAGAAATCGTCGATCGCTTTGAGCAACTCCTCGACGTTATCCAAGCGGTTGAGCGATTCGAGCGAGCGCTCCTCCTTCAGCATCCGAATCACGCCCAGCTCGTCCACAAGCGTGCGCGTCAATTCGCCGACCTCGAGCTTATCCTTCAGCCCGATGTATTTATCCAACAGGAGCTTGAAATTCTTGACGTTCTTCTGGATCCGCTCCTTGATCTCTATGACCTCGAAGACGCGCGTCATCGTCTCGAAGAGCGTCGCCTCGTGCTTGCGCGCGAAGGCGATCATCCGATTGACGGTGGTTTGCCCGATGCCCCGTTGCGGGAAGTTCATGATCCGGAGCAAGCTCTCTTCGTCCCGCCGGTTGACGATCACGCGCAGATAGGCGAGGATGTCCTTAACCTCCTTGCGCCGATAGAACTCCACGCCTCCGACGACGACGTAAGGGATTTTCTCCATCCGAAAAACGTCTTCGACGGCGCGGGACTGCGCGTTGGTGCGATAGAAGACCGCGAAGTCCCCGTACGAGCGCTTCTTCTCCTGGATCTCCTCCTTAACCAACCGCGCGATCTGATACGCCTCGTCCTTTTCGTCCGAGCACTTGATTACGCCGACGGGCTCGCCCTCGTCGTTCTCCGTCCACAGCGTCTTGTCGATCCGCTTCTTGTTCTTCTTGATCACCGAGTCGGACGCGGCGAGGATCGTCTTCGTCGAGCGATAGTTCCGCTCCAGCGTGAACCGCTTAACGCGCGTGAACTCCTTCTCGAAGTCGAGCATATTATCCAGCTCGGCGCCGCGCCAACCGTAGATGCTCTGCGAATCGTCCCCGACGACGGTGATCTTCGAGGTCTTGTTCGTCAACGCTTTGAGCAAGAGGTATTGCGCTTTGTTCGTATCCTGGAATTCGTCCACCAGTATGCGATCGAACCGCTTTTTATATTTCTGTAGGATTTTCCGCGACTCGAAGAGTTCCAACGGTTTGAGCAAGAGGTCGTCGAAATCCATCGCGTCGTTAATCTTCAACCGCCGCTCGTATTCGTCGTAAATTTTCTGGAAGCGCGCGTCGTAGGATTGCCGCCGCTTCGTTTTGCGGTAATCGTCGGGAAAGATCATTTGGTTTTTCAGATAGCTTATCTTTCCTCGGACGCGGTTCGGCGTGGTTTCCTCGAGCGAGATATTCAGCTCTTCGGCGACGTTGGCGACGAGGGAGGCGGAATCCTCGGTGTCGTAGATCGAGAAATTCTTCGAGTAGCCGATTTCCTCGGCTTCGACGCGGAGGATCCTCGCGCAGATCGAGTGGAACGTGCCCATCCAAAGATAGTCGGCTTTGGCGCCCGCCAAATCGCGGATACGCTCCTTCATCTCGTTCGCCGCTTTGTTCGTGAACGTAAGCGCTAAAATCGTACGCGGCTCGACGCCCGAATCCAATAAGTAGGCGACTTTATAGGTAAGAGCGCGGGTTTTGCCGGATCCGGCGCCGGCGACGATGATCGACGGTCCCGTGTCGTGCTTTACCGCCTCTTTCTGCTCGGAATTGAGCGATTTTAGATTTATCATGCTTAGATTGGGAAACGATGAAGGGTTTATCCGTTAAAAAATCGGCGAACGCCAAAAAAAATCGGCGATACGCCTTGAATTTTAGAATTGCAAAGATACGAAACTAACGACCCGAAATAAAGACGCTCTGCGACATTTCCTCGGAATTTCTACGGACGAGGAAATTGGATAGCGAAGAACGCCCCCGCGCTCGATTTACTATCTCGCCTCGGAACCGTATATTATATAGATAGCTTTTAACCAATCGAACGCCCCCGATTAACGGAAACGACGGAGATCCGCGTGGAAAAACTATTCGATTTTGAACGATTTGATATAAAACTGGAAGCCGAGACGATCGGTCGGAAATTCTATTACTTCGACGAATGCAAATCGACCAACACGAGCGCGTTCGAGAAAACGGAGGAAGCCCCCCCCCACGGCGGCGTCTTCTTCGCCGAGCGACAATCCGAAGGCAGAGGTCGCCACGACCGCCGCTGGCTAAGCGCGCGCGGCATGAATCTCACGTTCTCGGTTCTTCTGACCGAGAAAGCGTACTTCAACGATCCGCCCCTCGTCGGATTCGCCGCCGCCAACGGCGCCGCGCAAGCCGTCGAGAACCTCTTCCAACTCCGCGCCGAAACCAAATGGCCCAACGACGTCCTCGTCGGCGGAAAGAAAATAGCCGGCGTGCTCCCCGAGTCCCAATCGTCGGGGTCGAACGTCGAGCGGATCGTCGTCGGAATCGGGATGAACGTAAACCAAACCGATTTCCAGGGCGAGTTCAAAATCCTCCCGACGAGCGTCCGCCTCGAATTAGGACACCTCGTCGAGCGCGAACGGCTCCTCGCCGAGACGCTGACGCTTCTCGAGAATCAGTTCGAAAAGCTCCGCCAAGATCCCGCGCTCGTCGTTCACGATTGGCGCAACCGATGCCGCGCCCTCGGCGACACCGTTTCGGTGCGCGTCGGCGATGAGACGAAAACGGGCGTCTTCGACGACGTTGACGATCGCGGACGGCTCCTACTGAAATTCAAGGACGAGTCGATCGAAACCGTCGCCTCGGGCGAGATTGTGGCGTAGCCCGATGCTCCTCGCGATCGACGTCGGCAACTCCGCCGCGAAAATCGGATTCTTTGAAGGCGACCGTCTCGTCGAGCGGCGCGCGCTTACTCGGATCGACGATCTCGAAGCGGCGCTCGGCGAGCGGGAGATCGAGCGAGCGATCCTTTCGTCGGTCTCCCCCGCCGCCTCGGAGCGGGCGCTCGGACTCCTCGGAGACCGCGGCGCGACGATTTCGGCGGCGAACCACCGCTCCCCTTTCTCCTTCGCGATCGATTATAAAACGCCCGACAAGTTGGGCGTCGATCGACTCTGCGGCGTCGAGGGCGCGCTCGAACTCCTCCGACGCGAGGGAAACGAGACGACGACGGCGGCGACGTTCGATTGCGGCACCGCCACGACGGCGAATTTCCTTATCGAGGGGCGCTTCGTCGGGGGCTACATTTCGGCGGGCGTTACGACGGGTCTGCGAGCCCTCGCGCGCGAGACGGCGCTCCTGCCCAACGTCGAGATCGACGTCGCCGCGGAGGATCCGGGCGTGGACGCTCGCTCGGGAATGATCTCCGGAGCGCTCGTGCAGGCGGCGGGATTCATAGAGAAGTGCGCCCGCAAGCTTCCCGACGGCGCCCCGCTCTTCCTCGCGGGCGGCGCGGCGGAGTGGGTGAAATCCAAACTCGACGTCCACGCGCGGCTCGAGCGCGACTTGACGCTCTACGGTTTGCTCGCCCTCGCGCGTCGGATGTAGCCGCTCACGCCGAGCGCCAGATTCCGTTCCGCTCGGTTGTTAATCCCTCGCGTCGCATATCCTCCAACACGCCCCCCAAGCGCGGATCGTCGAAACGGTCGCGAAGCGCGCGCTCGTCGATCGGCTCCTCCAACAACGCGCGCAACACCTTCCCGCGCAATTGGCGCCGAGACCCCTCGAACTTCGACTGTTTCGTTTTCGGTGAAACGCCCGTGCGGCGGGATGTGGCGACGAGGGCGCCGTAGTCCATCATCGCGGCGTTCCACTCGCGGGCGCGTCCGCGAGGCGCCATCTCAAACGCCAAGCGCTCGACGTCCCCGTCCCGTATGTCGCGCGGCAAATCGAATTCCGAAATCAGCACGCGGCGGATGTTCGCGTCGGCGGTCGGCGCGCTCTTATTGAACGCGAACGCCAAGACCGCCCCCGCCGTGTATGAGCCGACGCCCGGCAGCGCGAGGAGCGCCTCGCGATCCGAGGGAACCTCCCCGCCGTGCCGTCGCACTATCTCTTTCGCCGCCTCGTGCAACGCCGCCGCGCGTCGGTTGTATCCGAGACCGCGCCAGAGCGCCAACACGCTTCTCCGTCGCGCCCGCGCCAACGTCCCGACGTCGGGGAAGCGAGCGACGAACCGCTCGTAGTAAATCGCCGCGCGGCTCGCTTGCGTCTGCTGCAGCGTTATTTCCGAGACTAATATCCGATACGGATCGGTCGTGCGACGCCACGGGAACTCCCGTTTGTTTTCCGACCACCACCGCCATAACTTTTTGCGGAAGGCGGCGAGGCGCTTATCGGATATTCCGTACTTTTTTCTCGTCGGATTCTTTTCTGTCGGGGACATTTTTCTCGTTCGCGCGTAATACTATAAACGGATCGCAAATGAACGACGCCGCAAAGATAGCGAAATTCACCGACGTCTATCGCGCCAACATCGGCGGAGTCGTCGCCTACGCCCGCCGAATGCTCGGCGACGAAGCGGCGGCGGAGGACGCGGCGCAGGAAACGTTCACGCAGTTCTACAAACACCTCGGCGAGATGCGCGAGGAGCAAAACGTCGCGGGCTGGATTTTCACCGTCGCGCGGAACCGCGTTTACTCCTTGCTCCGCGAGCGCCGCCGCCGACGCGCCGCCCCCCTCGAAGAGGCGCCCCCATCCGACGACGATCCGCTCGAACGAACGGCGATGAATGAAGTGAGGGAAATTGTGGCGGAGATACTCGAAACGCTCGCCCCCGAGATGCGGGAGCCGTACGTGCTCAAGGAATACGGCGGACTCTCTTACAAAGAAATCGCCGAACTAATGGGGATCGACGACAACTTGGTGAAATCGAGAATTTATAAAACGCGGCAAAAGCTTGTGAGCCGCCTATCAAAAAGAATAACGTAAGAGGCGAGGCCATGACCGATCAATTCACGCGCGAGGCGCAGGCGTATATCGACGGGGAGCTCCCCGCCTGCGAGGAGGAGTCCCTCTTTGCCGCGCTGGCGGCGGACGCGGAGGCGCGGGCGTATTTCCGCGCGCTGCAAACGTTGCGGAACGCGGGCGAGTCGGAACGGTCGCGCGTTCCCGAGCGACTGACGAAACGGATATTCGAGGCGATCGGGGCGGATAAGCGGCGGGAGGTCCGCGCGGCGAGGGCGTGGCGTTTCCGGCATGCGTTCGTAGCCGCGGCGGCGCTCCTCGTGGCGGTCGTCTCCCTTTGGGGATGGGCGTCGGCAAGCTCGAGCGCCCGGACGCTCGAATGGCGACAGGAGCGGCTGGTCGAGCAAATGGAGACGCAGAACGAGAAGATCGACGCGCTGCTGAACTCCCTGCCCGCGGCCACCGTCGCCACAAAACGCGAGTATGAAATCATCATTACCCCAACAATGTGAGGTTCCTATGCAACGCGCGATTTATCTACCGACGCTCTTCCTCGCGCTCGTTCCGTTTCTTTTAGGATGCGAGGGCGACAAGCAAACCGCCAACGGCGACGCGGTCGTCGATTACGACGATCCGCCGACGCTCTTGAACGACGCGGGCGAGGCGACGAAAACGCTCGAACGCTCCGCAAAGGTGACGGCGAAGGATTACGCGAACTTCGCCGCGCTGGCGAAGGTTTCCGCCGAAGGCGAGATCGAGGAGGCGACGATCATCCGCGCCGAACGCGTCGAGAACATCGACGAGGCGAAGGCGTTCGTCGAGACCCTCCGCGCCAAACCCGCCGAGCGCGCGGGAGAACCCGTGCCCGCGTATATCGTCGTCTCCGCCGCGAAAAAAAGCGCGGAGGTGTGGAGCGTGGAGCCGGCGGAAATCGACAAGTCCGCGAACGACGTCTTCGAGGCGGTCGATCATATGCCTATGCCGGTCGGCGGGATGGCGGCGATACAGAGTAAAATCGTTTATCCCGCCTCCGCCAAGAACGCGGGCGTGCAGGGGAAGGTGTTCGTCGAGGCGACGATCGACGAGAAGGGAGACGTGATTAGCGTCTTTGTGTTAAAAGGAATCGGCGCGGGTTGCGACGAGGCGGCGGCGAAAGCCGTGCGCGAGACGAAGTTCACGCCGGGCAAAAACGACGGCGAGCC
>WJMR01000379.1 GCA_014727845.1 Ignavibacteriales bacterium | reverse complement strand
TTGGTCCTCCGTCGAGCGTCCGCGGTAGGCGTAGGTTATATCGCGTCGAGAGCCGTCGGAGGAATCGACGATCCAAAACTTCGCGGCGTCGTAGGCGCTCGAGTCGATCGGTTCGGTGAACTCGGCGATCGCGTGGAACGAGTCGGTCATCGTCGCCGAGGCGAACTCGGGCGCCGCGGTGTCGTACTCGATCAGGAAGAAATCCATCCCGACGGCGAGCGAGTCCTCGCGGCTGATCGTCGGATCGAACGAGGGGAGCCCGATACGGTCTTGGTCGGCTTGAAAGAGGAGATCGCGGTACTCGTCGTCAACGGCGAAGATGCGATAAGTTCCGGGATTAAGCCCGCGAAGACGGAAGCTCCCGTCGTCGCCCGCTTGAGATACGTAGTCGGGTTTGCGCGAGAGGTAGTCCGCCGAATCGGTCGTCATATAGGCGAAAATCATCACGCCCGAGGGGTCGCGCTCGCGCACCGCGCCGTCGATGGCGCCGTTGGCGAGCTCCTCGCCCGTCGAGAAGACGAGCTGAAAGGCGGACGCCATCCGATTGTTGTTGTTGTAATCGACGAGGTCGGTGCCGATCGTGAACGTGTAGGTGGCGTCGTCGCGGAGGTCTTCCGGCAGAAGTATCTCGACCGACTTGCCGCTCCACTCGTACTCGAGCCCGCCCTCTATCGCCGGCGAGACGAAGACCGCCTCGGGGAGCGACCGTTTTTGGACGTACTCCGAAAACGTCAGCTCGATCCGATCGTCGTCGAAGTTAACCGTTCCCGAGCGGGGATACGTCTCGACGATCTCCGGCGGCGTCTTATCCTCTTCGCCGCCCGAGGGGGGGAGTTGGTGCGCGCATCCGAACAGCGCGACTATTGCGAGGATTCCCGCCGCTTTCTCTCCAGCGCGTCCAGCCATCGATGATACTTCTTCGCCTTCCGATTGTGTTCCGAGAGCGTCGCCGAGAAGTCGTTCTTCCCTTCCGGCGTCGCCACAAAATAGAGGTAGTCGTGTTTCTTCGGATAGAGCGCCGCCATAAGCGCGTTCTTGCCCGGATTGTTGATCGGTCCGGGCGGCAATCCAAAATACTTATACGTATTGTAGGGGGATTCGATCTCGAAGTCGCGATAGAGGAGCCGGTCGTAGGTTCCTCCCTTAAGGTATTGGATCGTCGGGCACGCTTGGAGCTTCATTCCCTTCTCGAGGCGGTTGTGATAGACGCCCGCTATGACGCGCATCTCGGCGGAATCCCGAGATTCCCCTTGCACGATGGAGGCGAGCGTTACGATCTGTCGCTCGGTCATCCCGATATCGAGCGTTCGGCGTTGTAGCGTGTCGTCGTAGAATCGTCGGAAGTTCGCGTACATCGCCTCGATCACGTCGGAGGCGCGCGCCTCTGCGTAGAAGCGATAGAAGTCGGGAAGCAGCCACCCCTCGATCGAGTTTCCTTCAAAGCCGATCGAACGGAGGAACGTCGGGTCGTTCGCCAGCGCGAGGAAGGTCTCCTTCTCTATGTCGAGCTTCGCCGCCACCCGCGCCGCCGCTCCGTTCACGCTTATGCCGCCGTAGAGCGCCACTTCGATCTGTCGCTCCGCTTTACCTTCGACGAAAAAGTCGAGCAACTCAAAATAGCTCAAGCCGTTCGGAATCGCGTACCTCCCCGCCTGCACGTCGCGCGCCGCGCCCGTGATCTTCGCGGCGACGGTGAAGTAGAAACGATTCGGGATGATCCCCTGCGCGTGGAGCGAATCGACGACGCTCGCGAAGGGTTGCCCCTCGTGGATGACGAACCGCCTCGGCGACTCCCCTTCGAATTGGTTGGCGGTGAAAAAGACGTAGTAGAACACGCCGACGGCGAGGTTAATCAGCGCGATCAGCACTACGACGAACACAATCAGCCGCGTTCGCTTATCCTTGGGCTTGGCGGCGGTCGTCTCGTCGGGCGTCGGACGCTCGGGTTGTTCCGGATGATTCGGTTGTTCCTGCATTGGTCGGCGGTTATCCGAGGTTGTTACAAACGGGAAAGATACGCATCATCGCGGATTATCGGAATAGTCGCGCGCGTATCGGGATTGAAAGGACGGAAACGGACGGTATTCGTTCGAGAAGCGCTCGCCCGCTCGGTGGAGCGCGAGCCCGCGCCACGCGATCATAGCCGCGTTGTCGCCGCAGTATTGTATAGAGGGGACGACCGCTTTGGCGCCGCGCGCCGCCGTCGTTCGAGTAAACGCCTCTCGCAACGGCTTGTTCGCCGCCACGCCCCCGACGAGCGAAACCGACTTCGGGGCGAACTCGGCGATCGCCGCGTCGGTCTTGCGTATCAACGCCTCGACGATCGACCGCTGATACGACGCCGCCAAATCCGCGACGGTCTCTTCCGCGAGCGGGTCGTTCCCCGTCCGTAATATTTGAACTTGCCGCAGTAGCGCGGTCTTCACGCCGCTGAAGGAGAAGTCGTATTTAGATTTAAGCTCGGCTATGGGAAACGGATAGCGTTCGGGGTCCCCCCGTTCGGCGGTTTTTTGGATGTTCGGACCGCCGGGATACGGCAACCCCAGCGTCTTCGCGCCCTTATCGAACGCCTCGCCCGCCGCGTCGTCAACCGTGCCCCCGAGTCGCGTCAGCGTCAGCTCGTCCTCGACCAAGACAAGCATCGTGTGTCCGCCCGAGACCGCCAAGGCGAGAAACGGATACTCGGGTTTCTCGTCCATCAGGAATCCCGAGAAGAAGTGCGCCTCGACGTGGTTGACGGGGACGAAGGGCTTCCGCTCGGCGACCGCCAAACCCTTGGCGAACGTAAATCCGACAAGTAGCGCGCCGATTAATCCCGGTCCCGCCGTCGCCGCGATCAGATCGACGTCGGCGAGCTCGACGCCCGCCTGCACCAAAGCGTCCCGCGTCAGCGGCGCCACTCGCGCGAGGTGCGCCCGACTCGAAAGCTCCGGCACGACGCCGCCGTACTTCTTATGGAAATCCTGCGATGAGACGAGGTTCGCCAGCGTCCGATCGTCTTCGAGCACGGCGACCGACGTCTCGTCGCAGGAGCTTTCAAATCCGAGCGCGATCATTTTCCGCGCTTGAAAAAGTTCTTCACGATGTGGATCGCCATGTTCGGATTTTCCTTCAAGCGGCGGATCGAGTAGGCGTACCAATCCTTTCCGTATGGCGTGTAAATCCGAATGCGATGGCCGTCCGCGTTGATTTTATCGCGCGCGTCCTCCCGTACGCCGAGCAACATCTGGAATTCGTATTTCGACTTGTCGAGCTTCAACTCTTCGACGAGCGCGTACGACCGCTCGATGAGTTGCTTGTCGTGCGTCGCTATTCCGACGTACGCCCCCTCTTCGAGCATCAGTCGGAGCGTCTTCATAAAGTTGTCGCGCACCTCCTGTTTGCCCTTGTAGGCGATCTCCTTCGGCTCCACGTAGATGCCTTTGCAGAGGCGGTAGTTCGCGCCTTCGAGCTTATCGAGATCCTTCGCGTCGTCGTAGGTGCGTCGCATATAGGATTGCAGCACAATGCCGACGTTCGGATACTCCGCCTTGAGGCGCTTGTAAAGTCGGATGATTTTATCGGTCGTCGGCGAGTCCTCCATATCGAGCCGGATAAAGTTGTCGTAGCTCTTCGCCTTTTCCACCAAATCCTTCAGCAACCCGTAGCAGAACTCTTCGTCGATGAGGAGTCCGAATTGCGTCGGTTTGACCGAAACGTTCGCGTCGAGTTTTTCCTCGCGGATGGCGTCGAGCATCAACGCGCATTCTTCTTTCGCTTCGACGGCTTGGTCTTTGGTTTCGATTGATTCGCCGAGGACGTCCATCGTCGCCATAATGCCGCGCGCGTTGAGTTCTTTCGTAACGTTCACGGCGTCTTGGAGCGTGTCGCCCGCGATGTAAGGAGAGGCGAAGACGCGCACGAGCCGCTTGGGCATCAGTCGCGTAACGCCGACGAGAAGATTATTGAACCACATCATATCGCTGTTCCCGCAATAATGTCAACGTGTCTATTTGATTTCGGACGCGTCGTTCGCTTGGGAGCGTTCCTTCGCGAGACGCGCTAATTGGTCGCCCAGCCGTCGGATTTTTTCTCGGAGTTCGTCGAGCGTTCCGTCGTTAGCGATAACATAGTCGGCGCGTTTTATCTTTTCATCTTGTGGAATTTGCGCGTTCATCCTCGCGAGAACGTCCTCGCGCGCGGCGCCGTCTCGGGCGATCGTTCGTTCGAGGCGCGTCTTATCCGGCGCGGCTATGACGACGATCTTATCGAAGATCGACGCCAACTCCCCCTCGAAGAGGATCGCCGCCTCGGCGAAGACGATCGTCTCGGGCGCCTCCGCCATCCGCCGATCGAGCTCCCGCTTCAGAAGCGGATGAGCGACCGCGTTTAACGTACGCAATTTTTTATCGTCGGAAAAGACGAGGCGGGCGACAAACGGCGCGTTCAATTTCCCTTCCCGATAGCTCTCCTCGCCGAACGCCTTGATAATCGCGGCTCTGGCGTCGGCGTCCGTTTCGAGCGCCTCGCGCGCCGTCTTGTCGCCGTCGAAAACGCGGTAGCCCTCGCAACGGAGCGCCTCGCACGCGGCGCTCTTCCCCGCTCCGACGCCCCCCGTCACCCCGACGCGAAACCCGCTCATCGCCTACTTGGCGTACGCCACTTTCCGAACTTCGCGGATGACGGTGACCTTGATTTGCCCCGGATACTCCATCTCGCTTTCGATCTTCTGCGCGATATCGCCCGCGAGCTTGTCGGCGCACACGTCGTCGATCCGTTCGTGCTCGACGATCACGCGCACCTCGCGTCCGGCTTGGATGGCGTAGGTTTTCGAGACGCCGTCGAAGGAGTTGGCGAGCGTCTCGAGCGTCTCGAGTCGCTTGGCGTATCCCTCTATCGGCTCGCGTCGCGCCCCGGGTCGGGCGCCGCTGATCGCGTCGGCGGCTTGTACCAACGCGGCGATCGGGTGCTCGATCGGGATATCCTCGTGATGGCTGCCGACGGCGTTGCAGACGACGGGGTGCTCTTTGTATCGTTTGACTAAATCGTAGCCGATGAGCGCGTGCGGTCCCTCGATCTCCCGGTCGAGCGCCTTGCCGACGTCGTGCAGCAATCCCGCGCGCTTGGCGAGCTTCGCGTCCAAGCCGAGCTCGTCGGCGAGGATGCCCGTGAGATAAGCGACCTCCATACTGTGCTCGAGGATGTTCTGTCCGTAACTCGAACGATACTTCATCTTGCCGATGTAGCGAACGAGATCCGGCTTAAGCCCGTGCACGCCGAGTTGCATCGCGACGTTCTCGCCGTCCTTATACATTTCCTCTTCCAACTCCTCGCGCACTTTCACGACGACCTCCTCGATGCGCGCCGGCTGAATCCTGCCGTCGGAAATGAGCCGCTGGAGCGCGACGCGCGCCACCTCGCGGCGGAACTGGTCGAAGGAAGAGAGGATGACCGCCTCGGGGGTGTCGTCCACGATAACGTCAACGCCCGTGGCGGCCTCGAAGGCGCGGATGTTCCGCCCCTCTTTGCCGATGATTCTGCCTTTGATGTCGTCGGATTGGATGTTGAGCACGCTGACGGTGGTTTCGACGGCGGACTCGGCGGCGGTGCGTTGGATGGCTTGCACGACGAGCGCCCGCGACTTCTTCTTCGCCTCGCGCTTTGCTTGCTCGTAGAGCTCTTTCACCATCTTGTTGGCGTCGGCGCGCGCCTCCTCGACCATGTTTTCGACGAGCATGTTCTTCGCCTCCTCGGCGGTGAGCCCGGAGAGGCGTTCGAGCTTATCGTTCTGCTCGCGCTCGTTCTTGGCGACTTGGTCGCGCCGTTTCTCGAGCGAGCGTTTCATATCCGAAAGCTCGGCTTCGAGGCGTCGGTTCTCCTTCTCTTTCGCGAGGGCGCCGTCGAGCTTCTTGTCGATCGTCTCCTCGCGTATGGTAATCTGCTTTTCTTGGTTTCGGAGTTTCTGCCGCTTTTGGTTAAGCTCCTCGTCGAACTCGACTTTCTTTTTATACCACTCGTCCTTTACCTCGAGCAGCTTTTCCCTCTTAATATTGTTGGCTTCTTTCTCGGCGTCTTGCACAATGCGTTCGGCGCGTTCTTCGGCGACCGCCACGCTCTTGTGCCCCGTTTTGTTGTTGAGAAACCAACCAAGATAAAAGGAGACCGCCGCCAGCGGCGCGCCGACGATCGGTAGAATATACCATTCCATATCGGGTCTCCGTTGCGAAAAAAAATCGCCGCCGTCGCCGACTTGTATTAACGAGGAAAGAACCCTCTTAATACAATGCGGGAAGACGCCCGAACGTTTCTTGCTTCCTCCGGCGGCGCGAGCGAGCTCGCGAACCGCTCCCGATGAATCGGGACGAGGCCTGCCTTACACGTCGAAAGTCGTCAACCCTCGTTGTTAACTGTTAGTTCTTTCTTGTTAACGCCGACGACGGGGCAAACTAAGGGGACGGTTTCTCGATTTCCGAGGGGAGGTCGTGCAAAAGTCGGACGCGCTCGAGCCGTTGTTCCGCTTCGTCCAGAAACGGTTCGACGCCCATTTTCATATCGCGGAAATAATCGTACGCGATGTTCAACGACGCGATGACCGCCACGGTTTGCTCGGATTGATCCGGCATATCGCGGCGCGTCTCTTGCATCGTCTTATCGACGTACGCCGCCAACTCTTTGGCGATCTCCTCGTTCTCGACCAAGAGCGAATACTCCCGACCGAAGATCTTTATTTTTACCTTTTGCTTTTCCGACATCGAACTCGGAACTCGGTTCCGTCCTTAATCAATAAAATTAAGAACCGCTTAAATGATAATCGACGCGATCGATCAGCTCGGTTATCCGCTCCTTGAGCTTCTCGCGCTCCTCGGGCGGAATCCCCGATCCGTTCTCCATCGCGGCTATAGTATCGTCGCGCTCGCGCAACGCCGACTTCAGCGCCTCGATCTCTCGTCGCGCCTCCGCCAATTCAGCGTCCGCGCGCTCCCGACGTTCGGCGTTCTCGACGACCCACGCGCGCCATCGTTCGGACGCCGACTCGAGATCCTCGAGCCGATCCAACAATGCGCGATACCGATTACCGTCGATCACGAACCGCCTCGCAACGCCGCGTTAAAACGCGTCTTTACGTTCTCGATGATCGAGAAGAATTCCTTCTCGACTTCGTCGTCCGTCAGCGTTCCGCCCTCGTCGTAGAACTCGAACGAAAGCGCCGCGCTTTTCTTGCCCGCGCCGATCGACTCACCCTCGAATAAATCGAACAGCGTCACGGCTTTCAGTAAGTCGGACGACTCTTTTTCTATGAAGTTCCTAACGTCCTCGAACTTCACCGACGCGTCTAAAAGAAACGCCGCGTCTTTGAATACTTTCGGATATCTCGGCGGCGCCGCGTATCGCGTGTCCGTCTTCCGAGCCGCAAACAACTCGTCGATAAGAAGCTCGAAGAAGAACACCTCTTGATCGACGTCGAACGATTCGGCGACCTCGCGCTTCACGCGACCGCCGTATCCGACGACCGTCTTTCCGCGCTTCGTCTCGAAGTAGTGATCGAATAGACGACCGCCCGAATCATAATAGCAATCCCGCAACGAATTGTCAAGACGTAGCGCCGCCGAAAAAGCGCCTAACGCGCCCTTCAAATCGAAGACGTCGTAGGCGCGCTTCTCCGTTCGCCACGTCTTCTTCGAGGCGTCCCCCGTCATCGCAATCGCCAATCGTCGCTCCTCGAAGAAATCATCGAACGATTTGATCTCGTCCTTCCGCGCGTTGAACGTCGCGCCGATCTCGAAGAGGCGCAACGAGCGCTCGTTGACGTTGACGTTCCGCTTGATAGTCGAAAGCATACCCGCGAAAAGCGACGTGCGCAACCGCGACATATCCACCGTGCCCGGGTTCTGCAACGGTATGGATTTTCCCGACAGCTCCGCCTCTCGTTCGCTCACGAGCGGATTGCAAAGAATCTCCCGAAACCCGATTCCCGAAAGCGCCGCGCGGATTTCGTCGGCGAACGCCGTTTGATCGACGGTGGAAATCATCGGAACCGCCACCCGCTCGACGGGCGTGATCAAGTCGTAGCCGTAAATCCGAGCCGCCTCTTCAATGAGATCGATCTCCCGATCTATGTCGTGGCGGAACGGGGGCACGAGGACCGTCCAGTCGTTTCCGCGCGCGTCGTCGATCTCGAAGCCGAGCTTCCTGAAAATCCGAACGACGTCCTTCTTCGGAATCTCGTAGCCGAGGATGCGCTTGATTTGCGCCGACCGGAACTTCACGCGTTTCGGTTTCATCTTCTTCGGATAGACGTCAATCGCGCCTTTGGCGACTTCCCCGCCGCCCGTCTCGACGATGAGTTGCGCGGCGCGCTCCGCCGCCCACCGCGTTCCGTCGGGATCGGTTCCGCGCTCGAAGCGGTAGGAAGAGTCGGTGCTTAACGCCATTTTTCGCGCCGTGGGGCGCACGCTTCTCGGATTGAAGAACGCGCTCTCGATCAGCACGTTCGTCGTCTCGGGCGTCACCTCGCTGTTCTCGCCGCCCATCACGCCCGCGACGGCGACGGGTCGCTCGGCGTCGCAAATCATCAGCGCCTCGTCGTCGAGCTTCCGCTCCTGCGAGTCGAGCGTCACGAACGTTTTCTCCTCGGGCTTCCGTTTCCGCACGACGATCTTCTTGCCCGCGAGGCGATCGAGATCGAACGCGTGAAGCGGTTGACCGATTTCGTGCAACACGAAGTTCGTCACATCCACGACGTTGTTAATCGGGCGCGCGCCGATGGAGATCAAGCGATTCTTCAGCCAATCGGGGGAGTCTTTAATTTCCACGCCGCGCACCACCGTCGCCGTATAGCGCGGGCAATGCTCGGGGTCGAGCACGGCGATTTCCGCAAATTTCTTCGCGGGGGTTTTCCCCTCCGTAAGCGCGATCGTCGGCTTCGTAAGCTTCCGATCGAAGAGCGCCGAAAGATCCCTCGCCACGCCGTAGTGCGAGAGGGCGTCGGAGCGGTTCGGCGTCGTCTCTATTTCGAGGAGCACGTCGTTCAAACCGAGCGCGTCGGCGAGCGGCGTTCCCGTTTTCAATTTAGGATCCAAGACGATAATGCCCGAGTGGTCGTCCCCGATATCCAGCTCGTCCTCGGCGCAGATCATCCCGTTGGAAACCACGCCTCGAATTTTCGCTTTCGTAATTTTGTGCCCGCCGCGCGGCAGCTTCGATCCGACTTGGGCGAAGGCGACCTTTTGCCCCGCCTCCACGTTCGGCGCGCCGCAAACGACGTCGAGCGTCTCGGCGCCGTCGTTAACTTTGCAGAGCGCGAGCCGGTCGGCGTTTGGGTGTTTACCTTTCTCGACGACGTCGGCGACGACGAATTTGTCGTAGCGCGCGGTTTGATCGACGACGTCGCCGACCTCCAAGCCGCTCATCGTCAACGCGTCCACGACGTCCTTCATCGTCAACCCGTCGAGATCGACGTATTGTTTTACCCAGTTAAGCGAAATCTTCACGGCGCGCTCCCGCCTTTTAGAATTGTCGTAAGAATCGAATGTCGTTTTCGTAGAGGACGCGGATATCGGGCACGGCGTATCGCATCAACGCCGTCCGATCGACGCCCATCCCGAACGCGTATCCCGAATAGACGTCGGGATCGTAGCCGACGGCTTTGAGGACGTTCGGATCGACCATACCGCATCCCAAAATTTCCAGCCAACCGGTGTGCTTGCAGACGCGGCATCCCTCGCCGCCGCAGAGAAAGCACGAGATATCCATCTCGGCGCTCGGTTCGGTGAAGGGGAAGAAGCTGGCGCGGAACCGATAGCGCGAGTTCTCGCCGTAGAATTCGGCGGCGAATCGCATAAGCGCGCTCTTGAGATCCGCGAAGGTGACGTCGGTATCGACGTGCAACCCCTCGACTTGATAGAAGTGGTTCATACTCCGCGCGTTGATCGCCTCGTTCCTATAAACTTTACCGGGCATAATGGCGCGGACGGGCGGCTTGGTGGATTGCATCAACCGGATTTGCACGGGCGAGGTGTGCGTGCGGAGGAGAAACTTGTCGTTGACGAAGTAGGTGTCCTGCTCGTCGCGCGCGGGGTGATCGGGCGGAAAGTTGAGCGCCTCGAAGTTATGGTAATCCGATTCGAGTTCGGGACCCTCGTACACGCTGAAGCCCATCCTCTTGAAGATATCCTTAATGGAGTCTATCGTTTGGGTGAGGATGTGCTTGCCGCCGACGAAGGCGGGCTCGCCGGGCAGAGAGAGATCGACGGCGTCTTCTTCTCCATCGGATTGGAGCTTCTCTTCGAGCGCCGTGAACTTCTCCTCGGCGCCTTTTCGGAATTGGTTGAGCGCTTTGCCGAGCGCGGGTTTTTCCTCGTTCGGCGCGGCTTTCATCTCGTCGAAAAGCTTTGAGATAATCCCGTTCCTCGAGAGGAACTTAACGCGAAACGATTCCAGGGCGCGCTCGTCCCCGACGGCGTCGGCGTCGTGGTCGAACTCGCGCTTCGCCGCCTCGATTTTGTCGATCATGTGCGTAACCTCGGCGCTTCGAGAAGAGTGGACGCCTTCGCCGAGACGCGTGCGGAGTAATCGACGTTTCGACGAAGGCGCGTAATTACTGGCTTACGAACTTAACGACGTCGGCGAACGCGTTCGGACGCTCCATCGCCAAATAGGCGAGCGTTTTCCGATTTAATTGGACGTCCTTTGCGTCGAGCGCGCGAATCAAGCGGGAGTAGCTCATACCGTTTTGGCGCGCCGCGGCGTTAATACGGGCGATCCACAGGGAACGGAAGTCGCGTTTCTTGCGTTTGCGGTCGTTATAGGCGTGCAATTGTCCCTTTTCGACCGTATTCTTCGCGACGGTATAGACTTTACTTCTCGCCCCCCAATTACCTTTGGCGAGCTTCAGTATCTTTTTTCTCCGCGCGCGCGAGGCGACGCGGTTTTTTGCGCGTGGCATTACTTACCTCTTTCTCGGATCTATCGGTTGTAAACTATTATTGTACGAGCCGGGAAATTCGTTTTTCCTCGGTCGAGTGCACCAACGTTTTCCGTCGAAGATTACGTTTCGTTTTCCTCGATTTCTTCGTCAGGATGTGGCTCTTATACGCTTTCTTCCGCTTCAGCTTGCCCGAGGCGGTTTTGAAGAACGTTTTCTTGGCGCCGCTATTGCTTTTCATCTTCGGCATCGTGGTTCCTTTCGGCTTACGATTACTTCTGCTTAGACTTGTCGGGCACGACGATCACGTGCATAAATCTGCCTTCCATATTGATGGGCGTCTCCACCTTGGCGACCTCGTCCACTTGCTCGATAAACCGCTTCAGTAGCGCGGCGCCCTTCTCGGTGTAGGCCATCTCTCTGCCCTTAAACCTGACCGTCGCCTTTACCTTGTTGCCTTCCTCTAAAAACTCGATCGCGTGCCTGGTCTTGAAGTCGAAATCGTGCGTGTCGGTGTTCGGGTGGAACCGAATCTCCTTCATCGCCGTAGTCTGCTGGTGCTTGCGCTGCTGCTTCTCCTTCTTCTGCTGTTCGTATTTGAACTTGCCGAAGTCGATGATTTTACAGACGGGCGGATCGGCTTTGGGCGCGATCTCCACCAGGTCCAGTCCAAATTCGCGCGCCTTATCTAAAGCGGCGTCGCGCGTAAATACTCCAAGTTGTGTTCCGTCCGGACCGATGACCCGGACTTGAGGAATGCGGATTGCGTCGTTTACCCGCGTGCGTGGTTTTCGAGCGATGGTTCGGTCTCCAATAATGAATGTTCGGATTTCTCTTCAACTTCTTCCGTCAGTCGCTCGACGAACGTATCGAGCGGAATGGCGCCCAGATCGCCGACTTTATGCCGACGCACGGAAACGGCGCGCTCGTTCATCTCCTTCTCCCCGACGATCGCCATATACGGCGCCTTCTTCGTCTCCCAATCCCGGATTTTATAGCCGATTTTCTCGCTACGGTCGTCGAGCTCGACGCGCGCGCCCGCGGCTTTCAGGCGGTCGGCGACCTCGCGAGCGTAATCCATAAACGTCAGCGAAACGGGAACGACGGCGACCTGCACGGGCGCCAGCCACGCCGGGAACGCGCCGCCGTAGTGCTCGGTCAGGATGCCGAAGAACCGCTCGATGGAGCCGAGCAACGCTCTATGCACCATCAGGGGCCTATGCTCCGCGCCGTCCGAGCCGATATAGGTCATATCAAACCGTTCGGGCAGGTTGAAGTCGAACTGCACGGTGCTCGTCTGCCACTCGCGGTCGAGCGCGTCGGTTATCTTAATGTCGATCTTCGGTCCGTAGAACGCGCCGCCGCCTTCGTCAACCTCGTAGTCCACGCCCTTCTTCTCGAGCGCGTTGCGCAACGAGGCGATCGCCTTATCCCACAGCTCGTCTTCCCCGACGGCTTTCTCCGGTTTCGTCGAGAGATAGTATTTCAATTTCGGAAAACCGAACGCTTTCCACATATGCTCGTTGAAGCGGATGACCTCCTCGACCTCGCTCTCGATCTGCTCGGGCGTGCAGATAATGTGGGCGTCGTCCTGCGTGAAGGCGCGGACGCGGAACAATCCGTGCAACACGCCGCTCTTCTCGTAGCGATAAACCGTTCCGAGCTCCGCCCACCGCAACGGCAACTCGCGATACGAGCGGCGGGACGTGTTGTAGATCATAATGTGGAACGGGCAGTTCATCGGCTTGATGTAGTAATCCTGCTCGTCGATCTCCATCTTAGCGAACATATTCTCGGCGTAGAACCCGAGGTGCCCGCTCGTCTCCCACAATCGGCTCTTGCCGACGTGCGGCGTGTAGAGTAATTCGTAGCCGTTGGCGAGATGTTCGTCGCGCCAGAACGTTTCGATCAGGTGACGGATGAGCGCGCCTTTCGGATGCCAATAGACCATGCCCGCGCCCGCCTCCTCGTGAATGCTGAACAGATCGAGCTGCACGCCGAGTTTCCGATGATCGCGCTTCTTCGCCTCCTCGAGCTTGTGGAGGTGTTCGTCGAGTTGCTTCTTTTTCGGGAAGGAGATTCCGTAAATGCGTTGGAGCTGCTTGTTGTTCTCGTCGCCGCGCCAGTAGCTGCCGGAAACGGAGAGCAGCTTGAAGTGCTTAATCTTCCCGACGCTCGGCACGTGAGGTCCGGAGCAGAGATCGACGAAGTCGCCCTCGGTGTAGAT
>WJMR01000378.1 GCA_014727845.1 Ignavibacteriales bacterium | reverse complement strand
GAGAACCAATTCGGCGTCGCGGATCTCGTGGGGAACGTGTGGCAGATGACCAACGACGTGTACGACGACGTGACGTATTACTTCCAGATTCTAAAAGGCGGGAGCTTCTTCAAACCGACCTCGAGCTGGTGGTACGTCGAGGGAGGTCCGCACAACGTGCGTCGGCAACAGATGCTACTTATGGTCTCGCCCGGCTACGACCGTCAAGCGACGGTAGGATTCCGGTGTGTGAAGGACGCGAAATAACGCGGCGAGGTTAGGTCTTCGCGGATGGACAGAGTTCGGCGAGCGGACAGCGCGGGCACTCGGGCTTGCGCGCCTTGCACACCGCTCTGCCGTGGGACATAAGGAGATGCCCCAACGTCACCCACTCCGATTCGGGAAACAATTCGCGGAGGCGGAACTCGATTTTGTCGGGGTTCTTCGTGTCGATGAACCCGAGTAGATTTGAGAGTCGTCGCACATGCGTATCCACCGCGACGGCGGGTATGCCAAACGCGTTTCCCGCCACGACCGACGCGGTCTTCCGCCCGACGCCGGGCAACTCCGCCAGCGCCTCGAACGATTTCGGAACCTTTCCGCCGTGCCGTTCCTCAAGCGCCGCGCAACAGTTCTTCAAGCTCTTCGCCTTCCGGTTGAAGAATCCCGTCGAGTAGATGTCTTTCTTCAACTCCTCGTCGTCCGCGGCGACGTAATCCTTCGGCGCTTTATATCTCTTGAACAATTCTTTCGTAACGATGTTGACCCGCTCGTCGGTGCATTGGGCAGAGAGAATCGTCGCTACCAACAGCTGGAACGGCGTACGATAGGCGAGCGCGATCTTGGCGTCGGGGTACGACTCTTTGAGGATTGCGAGAATTTCCGCCGCGCGAGACGCTTCGTCGAGCTTCTTCTTAGCCATAGCTACCGCGCCTCCGCGCGATGTCTGTTTAACAAATCCCGCAGATCGTCGGGTATCGAAACGGCGCGCCGTTCTTGCTTGGATACGCAGACGTGGACGGTGCGCGCGGTTGTCGCGACGCGCCCCTCCTCGTCGAGAATCTCGTAGATCATTTTATACGACGACTCGCCGACCTCTTCGGTCGCCGCCTTCACCACGATCGTCTCTCCGCGCGTAAGCGGGAGCCGGTAGTCGGCGCGGGCGTCGACGATCGGTAGCGCGAGTTCGGTATCATGAAAGTAGTCGCGCTCCGCCTCCGAGACGAGCGCCTCGTACGCCGCGTGGCACCACTCGAACGCGCGGCTGAAGAACGCCACGCCGGCGGGATCGCACTCGGCGAACGTCGTCGTTCGTTTTATCGAGGTCATCCCTCACACCCTTTCGTAGCTCGCCTGATAGACGCCGAGATTCGCGACGACGGCGACGACGGCGCCCTCCTCGCGTTTCGTCTCGATCGCCGCGCCACCGTCGTCGGCGAGACGTATCAAGAATTCGCCGTTCTTCGGTCGCACGACTATCGTAATCTCCTTCTCGGATACCACTCGGTATTCAAGGTCGAAGGCGAGGTCCCGATGTCGGAGATTAGTGATCGCGTACGCCGCGCCAACTCGACGCAACCGCTCCGGCAACGCGGGCGCGAGAATAAACGCCTCGGTCGCGTCGTCGCGCTCGCGGAATCCGATCACATTTCGAATCGCCAAGTGCTGCATTGTCGCGCCCCATCCATAGTGCTCGCATCCGTTCAAGAGGTTCTCGTCGAGCTCGAGGGGCCAAAACTCGCCGGAGCAACCGGGAATCCGATAGTGGTAGGGGTCGGGTAGTTTCGGATGCCGCTTCGAGACGGGCTGCAAATCCGGCGTCGTCGAGCGTCCGTAAGCGCGGTCGCCCGTTTCAATCAACAATTCCGCGGCGAACTCCCGTAGCCCCGCGTTCCAAGCGGCTTCCGTGAAGGGGAACATAAACGAGGGCCATTCGAGCCAATGCTTCGGATTATCGCGGAAGTACCGGAACATCGGCTTCACGCCCTCGACTTGCTCGTCGGTCGCCATCCCGAGCGAGACGGGCATCAACATCATCGCGTCGAAGTAATCTTTAAGGATGATCGGCTCGTCGGTCCTGCCGTCGAAGTCGCGGAACCAACCGTCAACGTACATCGACGCGACGCGTTCGAGGCGATCCTTTGAAAGACGTCCCCACTTCTCGACGTCCTCCACTCTGCCGAGCTCCTCGGCGAACTCGGCCATATTTCGAAACGCGTTCGCCATCGCCGCCTCGACGTCCACCGTGCGGACGTATTTCGCCTGCGCGCCCTCCTCGCCTTCCTTGATGAGAAAGCGCTTCGAGCCGTCCTGCCCCGACTCCCAACTGTTGTCCGAATAGAACCAGCCCTCCTCGTCGGTGCGGTTATCGAGATACCACGCAAGGAATTCCGCCAAGAGCGGGTAAATCCGGTCGAGCCATTCCTTGTCCCCGTCCCGCAAGTAGATCGAGCGGATCACGTGAAACGGCATACCCCACGTCGGCGCGGTGCCGCACTCCTCCCCGCTCATCCCGATCATGTTCATGCTTCCGTCCTCGCGCGTGCACGGTACGTTGGGAAGCGGCGCGTCGCGGAACGTTCCGAGCAACACCTCCTTCGCCAGTTCGACGTCCGCGTAACTCATAGACATCATATCCAGCGCGGTTTCGCCGAGCGCAACCCTCGGATTGAAAATCTGCATACCGTCCCACCGGCTCTTAAATATCCCCTTCGGCGGACGCACCGTCGCGCGGAGCGTCTCGACGTCGTGCAGCCACCCCTCCTTCCACGCTTCGCTCCAGTCGCCCTCGAGCGTCGGCGCGTTTTTGTAGAACGCCTCGTCCTCGAGTAACGCGGAGGCGGCGAGTTTTTCGGCGTCGTTGAGAACGCGGCGCGCCTTGTCAGTCGCGTATCGTTCGTTCGTGTCGCCGCTAAGTACTATAGATAGCGAAACGCCTTCGGGCGGAACCTCGACGTCGAATCGGAGCGCGTTATGCACGGCGCCGGGAAAAGTGTCCGCGCTGTGATCGACGTTCTCTTTGTTCGATTCGCGCACCCACTCGTTCCATCGTTCTCGGTCGTGCGTCGCGAGCCGCGCCGCCGTCGGGCAATCCGCTTTGATCGTAAAGACGTCGCCGCCGGCCCAAATCTTTCCGACGAAAGCGTCCGCCTCTTCGCGATAGACGCCGAGCGTCCCGTCGCCGCCCCACCATCGATCGTTCTCCTCGCGATGTCCGTAAATGTTCGTCGCCGTCAACTCGATTCGCTTGCTCTCGTCGGTTTCGTTTTGGATTTCAACGACGCACAATAGCGCGCTTTCCTCGGGCGCGAAGTATTTGGCGCTCAACGTTAAGCCGTCGCGGTTGAAGTCGAAGCTCGTCATCGTCTTGGTGTGATAACGGGAGACAAGCCGCGTGTCGTGTTGTTCAAAATCCTCCGACTCGTGGAAAACACTCTCGCCGATTCGGACGCTCAAGTGTAGAAAAGAAAGATAGTGGCGCGGTCCCTTCGTCGCGTCGGCGTATCCCCACGGCATACGACGCCGCCAGAATCCAAACCCAAGCGGCGGCACGGAACGAATAACGCCCGAACGGTTGGCGACTCCCGAGTGCCAAGGATTGTCGATATATCCAAAGGGAACGAAATCGCGTCGCGGAACGGAAAGAGGGAGAGATATCGGCTTCATAGATTCTTTCAAGCTCATATTGTTATAGAGACATTATTTGTTGTTTTAATTATGTACGCGTCCGCTATTCTTAGCGAGGCGCGTCGAAGTCGTCGAAGAGCTCGTCCGGACGTCCCGACGACTCGCCGCGCGGTTTGGCGAGCCACGTGTGCCGCCGTCGAACGCGGTCGTTGTTTACGGCGACGCGCGCCGCCTTCTTCTCTCCGAGAATCACCATCGCTCGCGAGGCGCGCGTTATCGCGGTGTAAAAAAGATTACGCTGAAGCATCCGATAGTGCGACGTGGTGAGCAACAGAATAGCGGCGGGATATTCGCTCCCTTGACTTTTGTGGACGGTGATTGCGTAGGCGAGCGTCAACTCGTCGAGCTCGGTGGCGTCGTATCGGACTTTTCGCGACTGGAATTCCACGACGAGCTTTTCCTTCTCCTTGTCGTAATCGACCACCAACCCTAAGTCGCCGTTGAAGACTTCCTTTTCGTAATTGTTCCGAAGCTGCATTACGCGGTCGCGTTCCTTAAAGATTCTCTCCCCGCGCACAAGAACCACGCGCCCCTTGTTGAAGCGCTCTTGAAAATAGGCGTTGATATTGTTGGCGCCCGCGTCGCCGCGATACATCGGCGTAATCACCTGCACGTCTTCGCGCGGGTCCAACCCAAACGCCTTCGGCAATCGATCCGCGAAGAGCTTAAGCGCTTGTTCGGGAATCGCCTCGGTTTCCGGCTCCTCGATGAAGAAAAGGTCGCCCTCCTCTCGGTTGCGGAACCCCGGCAACTCGCCGCGATTGATCTCGTGCGCCGCGACGACGATGTCGCTCCTCGTCGCTTGACGGAAGACGAGATTAAGACGAACGACGGGGAGGATATCCGACGCGATCAAGTCGCGCAATACGTCCCCCGCGCCGACCGAAGGGAGCTGGTCCTTGTCGCCGACGATGAAGAGCGTCGCCTTATCCGGCAGAGCGCGCACGAGCGAATACATCAGCAGGACGTCGATCATCGACGCCTCGTCCACGACCAAGAGATCGACGCCGAGCGGTTGGTTCTCGTCGTAAGCAAATTGATTCGTCATCGGGTCGTACTCGAGCAGACGGTGGATCGTCTTCGCCTCGACGCCGACCACTTCGGCGATTCGCTTCGCCGCTCTGCCCGTCGGGGCGGCGAGGGCGATCTTCCGCTTCAGCTCCTTGTTGATCTCGACGACGCCTTTGAGCGCGGTGGTCTTGCCCGACCCCGGACCGCCCGTGAGAATCGCCGCGCCGGGCGCGGTCGAGAGGGCGATCGCCTCTCGTTGCTCCGCCGTATAGGCGACGTCCCCGGTCGCGTCGATCTTGTCGGTTTGCGGCGGCTCCCTCTTCGCGAACGACGTCAGACGCGCAATGTGATGTTCGGTCCCTCGTTCGGCGGCGTAGTAGGCGGCGAGATACACGCGATTCTCTTCGACGACCAACCGCCCCTCGAAGAACAAATCCTCCACAAGCGGATCGTTGCGCGTCAACTCGTAGCCGAGCAAGTCGCGACACGCGCCAATCAACTCGTCCTCCGGTAAAAAACAGTGCCCTTGGTTAGCCGCCTCGGTCAGCGCGTATTCGAGTCCCGCCTTCACGCGCAACGGATGATGCTCGTCGAAGCCGAGCTTCCGCGCGATCATATCGGCGGTCTTGAATCCGACGCCCCACACTTCGTAGGTGAGTCGATACGGATTTTCTCGAACCACTTCGGACGTCCGCGCGCCGAATCTTTTATAGATCCGATACGCGTAGGCGCCGGAGACGCCGAGCTCTTGCAGGAAGAGAATCGACTCCCGCGCCTCGCGACGTTCGTCCCAACTCGCCTTTATTGCTTTCAGTTTTTTCTTACCGATCCCCTCGATTTGCAGAAGTCGTTCCGGCTCGTCGTCGAGAATCGATATGGCGCGCTCGCCGAACTTCGCGACGATCAAATCCGCGATCGTCTCCCCGACGCCCTTGATGGCGCCCGAGGCGAGAAAGTTCCGCAGCGCGTCGGGCGTGGAGGTCTCGCCGCTTTCCACGCCCGTCGCGGCGAACTGCGCGCCGTACTTCGGATGCTTCGTCCATTCGCCGAGAAAGACGACCGACTCCCCCTCGTCGAAACGCGGCAGGTTCCCGACGACGACGCTCCGATTTTCCAAACGGATAACGCTGAAGCCGTTCTCCTCGTTGAAGTACGTGTAGGATTTAACGACGCCCTTCAGCCGCGCGGATTCCTTGTCGTCGCTATGCGTCGGTCGGTCAAACACGGAACGGCTCCGTCGGTTCAAATCGTTTCGCGGCGCGGATCTCTACGTCGCCGACTCGTCGCGCGCCCCTCGCACGGTTCGCGGCGGCGATCGCGAGTTCGGGAAGATTGCACTCGTCGCTGAGGTGCGCCAACATAGCGAGCTTGGGGGGGCGTCGCGATCCGTCGAGTATTTTGCCGAACGCCTCGGCGCTCTCGTCGTTGGAAAGGTGTCCCGTGTTTCGGATGCGGTCGATCAACTCGCGGGGCCTGCCGGAATTTTCGAGCATCTCGACGTCGTGGTTCGATTCGAGAACGAACGCGTCGGCGTCGATGAATCGTTCAACGAGCGCGTCGTCGGCGTAGGCGAGGTCGGTGGCGTAGGCGATTATCTTGTCGCCGTCGTCCCCTTTGGCGCGGAATACGTATCCTCGACACCCGCCGGGGGCGTCGTGCGAAACGGGAAAACTCTCTATCTCGAATCCCTCCGCCTCTATCCCTTCGTCGCCGAACGAACGGAGCGAGCCCTCGTCGGCCATCTCGCGCGCGGCGATATGGCGCGCTTGCAGTATGGGGAAGGCGCGTTCGTGAACGTAAACGGGAACGCGCTCGCGTCGCATTCGGCGGAGCGTCGGTTCGCGAACATGGTCGGCGTGGAGGTGGGTGATCACGGCGGCGGAGAAATCCGCAAAGCGAAGGCCAAACCGAGAAAGACGCGGCTCAAGATAGCGCTGCCCCAGCCCGAGATCGATCATCACGGCGCCGTAGTCGTTCCATATCGCCGCGCCGTTGCCCGCGCTCGAACTGCCCAGCATACTTATGTGCAATCCCGACAAACCGTTTTCCAACTAAATGAACCCCCAAATCGAACACATAAGGTACAAAAAAAAAGGAACCGATGGGTTCCTTTGGGGAGCCGTCGAGCGGGATCGAACCGCTGACCTACGCATTACGAATGCGTTGCTCTACCAGCTGAGCTACGACGGCGCGTCGCGAACTTCAAAAAGTACGTCATTTAAATTACGTTTTTACTTTCTAAAATTCAAACGACGGTTACATTATTTTTTCTTTTTATGACGATTCTTACGAAGTCGTTTTTTACGCTTATGCGTGGACATTTTATGGCGCTTACGTTTTCTACCACAAGGCATAGAGAGGTAACCTCCAATCGGTTAATGCGATTCAATTAATTCTTTGGCGCGTTTCGCGTGTTCGGAATTCGGGTCTATCTCGACACACCTTTCAAACATGCGCATCGCTTCGGCGGGATCTCCTTTGGAGAGGTTAACCACGCCGAGATTGTAATATCCGATCTGATGATCGGGGTCTATTTTCAGGGCGGAACGCATCACCGAATCGGCGACGTCGTATTCCGCCAAATTGAAATAACACACGCCCATATCGATCACGGCGTTCGGATTGTCGGGCTCAAGCGCGAGGTAGCTCTCGTAGCCCTCGATCGCTTGACGATACCGTCCCGCGTCGTTGAGGGCGTTCGCCAGCTCCAGCGCGACTTCGGCGTCGCTCGGATCGGCGGCGGTCGCTAATCGTAACTCCTTCAGTCGCCGCTCTATAGCCGCGCTCGCGGCGGGATCGCGCGCGGGCGCGTTCGGACCCGAGTTCGGCGGCGCGACTTGGCTTCCCGTCGCCGCGTTCTTCGGCGCTTCGGGGGCGTCGAACATCCCCGAGCCCCAAAGGATAACCACGACCAACAGCAGCGCGGCAATCGCCAAGCCGATCGTCGGCGCGGTCAACGAGCCGCTCTTCCCCGACGTTCCGCCGCCTTTAAGATCGGCGCCGCAGGCGGGGCAGAATTTGTAATCCGACTTGAGTTGCTTTCCGCAGGAAGGGCAAAAGTTCATAATTACTCGGAGGCGCGCTCGTCTTTGCGCTCCTTCATTCCTTCGTCAACCGACGATTTGAAGTTCTTCGAAAATTTGAACACGGGCACGTAATGCTCGGGCACAAAAACCTTCTCGCCCGTCTTTGGATTGCGCGCGTATCGCTCGTTCTTCTTCTTAACTTTATACGTACCGAAGCCGCGAATTTCGATGCCGTTGCCGTTTCGCAACGCTTCGACGACGCTCTTAAAAAAACCTTCGATAACCGCTTCGGTCTCCAGCTTCGTTAAGCCGGTGCCCGCGGCTACAATATCGACTATGTCCGCTTTCGTCATAACGCGCCCGCTTTTTAACGGATTTTTAGATTGAGCCAAATCTGCTACAGAACCAAAAGATATCCATTTATCCACATAAAAACAAGCGCGTAAACTACTTATCGAAAACCGACGTCTCAATCCGACGAACATCGCCGAACGGACTCAACTCCGCCGTCTCGATCTCGCGACGGAACTCCATCCAACCGTGCGCGAAGTAATCGTTCGACGCCTCCACCGCCGCTCGCGTCTTCTCGAGCGCGAGTCGCTTCTTCGCTTCATAGGTTTCCGTAGGCGCGGCTTGCGCGCTCTCCAAGTAGTAGAACGTCGAGTGGAGCAAACTCTCGACGCGATTCGGATCGCGCTTAATCCCCTTCGTTTCGGATTGCGTGAAGAGTTCGAGCAACGTTTGAAGCGTGTCGGATTCAGCGCTCGCGAGTTTCGCCAACGAGTCGGCGCGCTCGCCCCCGCGCTCCTTCGCCAACGCGGTCGCCAACTCGACGGTCTTTTGCGCGTCTCGGATTTGGTCCGCCGCCGCCGTCGCCCTCTCGATGGCGCGATACAACCGCTCGGCTTCTTCTATGCGCGCTCGGATCGCCGCCGTAGGGAAATCCACGCGCGGATCCGACGATAGCGTTACGGTCGCCGTGTCCTTCCCGTTCTCAATCGCGACCTCGACGAGATACGTTCCCGGCGCCGCTTGCAATCCCGCGGGCGGCGCTCCCGGCTTTTTCGGTTTGGCTTGTTCGGGGAACCGTACGCCGTCGGCGCGGAAATCCCATACGAACCGATTGACGCCGTTCTTCGCCGTCGTATTCAGGACGCGCGTCGTATCCCCGTCGGCGTCAAAAATCGTAACGGTCGCCTCGCGCGTTTTCCCCTTTGCGTCGGACGTCTCTTCGGATTCGCCGTCGCCGGGGGCGAGCGTGTCGAAGCTCGCATAGTAATAGACCAACGCTCCGAACGGACGATTCTCCCCGACGAACTCCGCGTCGCCGTGATACATCACGCCTTGTATGTCGGCGATATTCCACATCGTCTCGTCGCGAATCGGGAAAACGACGAGCGCCTCCTTCCCGATCTTGCGCGCCGCGAGCTCGCGCAACGGCGTTACGTTATCTATTATATATAGTGAACGACCGAACGTCCCGATCACGAGATCGCCCGTCCGTTCCTGCATAGCCAAGTCCATTGTCGAAACGGTTGGATAGCCGTTCGTCCATTTCGCCCACGTCGCGCCTCGATCGATCGAAACGTAGAGTCCGAATTCCGTTCCGAGAAAGAGGAGCCGCGGCTCGACGGGGTCTTGGAGAATCGAGAGCGCGTATCCCTCGACGTCCTCCTCGCGCGCGACACGCCGCCACGATTCGCCGAAGTCGTCGGTATAAAAAACGTAAAGCCCCCAATCGTTCATCCGATAGTTGTTAGCGACGAGAAACGCCGCCGCGGGGTCGTATCGGGAGGCGCGGATTTGCGCGATCCACGAGTTGGCGGGCAAATCGGGAACGTTCTCGATCGTGTTGCGCCACGTCGCGCCGCCGTCGGTCGTTACTTGCGCCGCGCCGTCGTCGGTTCCCGCCCACACCACGTTCTGATCGAGCGCGCTCGGCGCCAGCGTCGTGATCGTCGTGTGGTTCTCGGCGGCTGTAACGTCAAAGGTCAATCCACCGCTCTCCTCTTGCCGCTGCTTCTCGGGGTCGTTCGTCGTTAAGTCGGGCGAGAGAATCTCCCACGTCGCGCCTCCGTCCGAGCTATAGTGGACGAACTGGCTACCGAAATAAACGCCGTCGGGGTTGTGCGGATCCGTCGCGATCGCGGCGTTCCAATTGAATCGCAACTCGACGCCCTCGGGGTGAACGGGTTGGACGTATCGCCGCGCGCCGCTCTCGAGATCGTAGCGGAGGAGGTTGCCCCCCTGCCACATCGAGTAGCCGTAGCGCGGGTTTGCGGGGTTCGGCGCCACGTCGAAGCCGTCGCCGAAGGAGATGAGCGACCAATCGCCGCTACGGAGTCCCCCTCTCCTCGGCAACCAACTCGGTCCCGTCCACGACCCGTTATCCTGCAAACCGCCGTAGATTTTATACGGCGTTTGATCGTCGATTGAAATATGATAGAACTGCCCGAGCGGCAGGTTGCGCGCGTAACGCCACGTCTCGCCTCGGTCGCGGGAGATCGCCAACCCGCCGTCGTTCCCGTCGATGATGAAGTCGGGATCCTCGGGATGGATCCACCACGCGTGGTGGTCGGGGTGCGCCTCGCTATAGTCGATCAGCGTCTCGAACGTTTTGCCGCCGTCCACGCTCACGTCCACTTTGGAGTAGAGGTTGTAAACGCGGTTCTCGTTTTTCGGATCGACGTGAATCTCCGCGTAGTAGAACGGTCGATTGCCGATGTTCCCCGAGGCGACGAGTCGCCAGCTCGCGCCCCCGTCGTCGGAGCGGTAGAGTCCGTTCTTCTCCGCTTCCACCAGGGCGTATACGACGTTGGGATCGCTCGGAGCTATCGCCACGCCTATGCGACCGAGGGGTCCCTTCGGTAAACCGTTCGTCTCGTCGAGTCGCGTCCAGCTCTCGCCCCCGTCGTGAGTCGCGTAGAGTCCGGAACCCTCGCCGCCGGAGTTGAAGAACCACGGATACCGCCGATGCTCCCACATTGCGGCGAAAAGTTTGTTCGGATTGCGCGGGTCCATCGCCAAGTCGGCGCAGCCCGTTTTCTCGTTCACGTAGAGCGACTTCGTCCAGCTCGCGCCGCCGTCGGTCGTCCGATAGACGCCCCGCTCCGGGTTCTCGCCCCACGCGGCGCCCGTCGCTCCCGCGTACACCGTGTTCGGGTCGCGCGGGTGAACGACGATCCGATGGATGTGGCGGGTATGTTCGAGACCGACGCGCCGCCACGTCCGACCGCCGTCGAGCGATTTAAAAACGCCGTCGCCCGCCGTAACGCTGTTACGCGGATTCCCCTCGCCCGTCGCGACCCAGAGGACGTCGGGCGCGTTCGGATCGATCGCGACGTCGCCGATCGACGCGACGGGTTGGTCGTCGAAGATCGGCTCCCAGTCCGCGCCGCCGCTCGTGGATTTCCACAAACCGCCCGACGCCGAACCGACGTAGATCACGTTCGGGTCGGCGACCGACGCCTCGATCGCCGTCACTCGTCCGCTCATTCCCGCCGGACCGATCGAGCGAGCGCGGACGCCCGGTAGCGCCTCCATAGCGAGCGGTTGCGCATGAGTTACGGGAAAATGTAGTAGGGTCGTGGCGAGAAGCGTGAGAAAGGCGAATCGCGTCATCGTCGTCTCCGTTCGACTGTCCGATAAATTGGTGGCAAAAGCGTCAAACTTTGTAAGTTAGTTTCTTTTTTCATAAAAAGAAACGTTCCCTTTTTTCGTCGCCCGATATTTGGTACCATTAAGATTGTCTTTCGCTACGGTTTTTCCATACGAAGCAATTTACCGAGGCACGAATGAAAAAATGGTTTAATAAACGCGCCTTTACCGACTACGTCTTCCTCACCATCGGCGCGCTCATTATGTCAATCGGGATCGGCGTTTTCCTTGTGGACGCGCGCGTGGTGCCGGGCGGCGTGAGCGGATTATCGATGGCGATTTACTACCTCACGGGCGGCGCGATTCCCGTCGGTATTATGGTCTGGGTTCTGAACGTTCCGCTCTACATCTGGGGCATTAAAGAACTCGGCAAGGATTTCGGCGTCCGCACGTTCTACGGTTTCACAATCAGCTCGATCGGCATCGATCTTTTCCGAGGCGAGTATCCCGGCTTGGAGTTTTTGGCGTTACAAAAAACGAGCGCCGTCCAAGACATCCTCCAACACGATTTCTTCTTTCTCATCCTGCTGGGAGCCGCGTGTCTCGGCATCGGGTTGGGAATTATCTTCAAGTTTCGCGGCACCACGGCGGGGTCGGATATCGTCGCCGCGATTATGCAAAAGCGTTTCGGCGTCAAACCCGGCATGGCGATTATGTCGATCGACTTGATTATCGTCGCGATCGCCGGCGTCATCATCTACGCGAAGGACTTATCCCCCGACCGGCCCGCGATGACGCTGACCCTCTACGCCGTCTTCCTCCTTTTCGTCTCGAGCCGCATTATCGACGCGGTGATCGACGGCTTCGACTACGCGCGCGCCGTTTACATCATCTCCGATAAATACGAGGAGATCTCCGACGCGATTATGAACAAGCTCAGCCGCGGCGCCACGGCGATTAAAGCGCGCGGCATCTATCGCGACGTCGATCGCGAAGTATTGATGGCGGTCGTCACCCTCAAGGAGCTCGGCAAGCTCACCGAGGTCATCCGCGAGATCGATCCCGACGCGTTCGTCATCATCAACAACGTCCACGAGGTGCTCGGCAAAGGATTCCGAAGACGGATTTAATTCGGCGCCGGCGTTCCCTCTTTACGCGTTTATCGTTACTTTGTCGGATTGTCAACTAATCCAACGAGGGTCGTTATGAATAGTATAGTTCGGCGATCGACGGCGGCGCTCGCGCTCGTCGTCGGAGTCGTCGCGATTATCGGATGTCAACCGAGTAAGGAAGAAATGGAATCGAAGCTGACGAATTTCATCGCCGACTACGAGGCGAAAGTAAAGCCGCTCGAAAAGGAGGCGAACGTCGCCTACTTCGAGGCGACCATCTCCGGCAAGGAGGAGGACTACCAACGCGCGGGCGACTTGCAGGTGAAGCTGAGCAAGATCTACGCGGATAAGGAGGCGTTCGCCGCGTTGAAGGAGATCAAAGAATCGGAGGCGGTCGAGGACGAACTCCTCAAGCGCCAACTCGAGGTTCTCTATAACGCCTACGCCGGTTCGCAGATCGAGGAAGAGAAACTCGAGAAGATTATCCAAGCGCAAACCGATCTCGAGAATCGCTTCTCGACGTTCCGCGCCACGATCGACGGCAAGGAGTTCAGCGACAATCAAATCGAGGAAATCCTAAAAACCTCGACCGACAACGCGCGGCTCGAGGCGGCGTGGAAGGCGAGCAAAGCGATCGGTCCGACGATCGTCGAGCAAGCGTTGGAATTGGTCAAGCTCCGCAACGAGGCGGCGCGCGAGTTGGGCTACGACAATCACCACGCGATGAGCTTGACGCTCGACGAGCAGGACCCCGAGGAAATTCTCGCGCTGATGGACGAGCTGGACGAGCTCACCCGCGACGAGTTCGCCCGCGCGAAAAAGGAAATCGACGCGCGACTCGCCAAGCGCTACGGGATATCCGAAGACGAGCTCGAACCGTGGCACTACCAAAACCGCTTCTTCCAAGAGGCGCCGAAAATCCACGACGTCGATCTCGACAAATATTATAAGGACGAGGATATCGCCGCGCTGACGGACACGTACTTCGACGGCGTCGGGCTGGAGATCGACGACCTCCTCGCCAAGAGCGACCTCTACGAGAAGGAAGGGAAATACCAGCACGCCTACTGCACCGACATAGATCGGAGCGGCGACGTGCGCGTGGTGTGCAACATCAAACCGAACTATAGCTGGACGAACACGACGCTCCACGAGTTCGGACACGCGGTGTACGACAAGTACATCAATATGGATCTCCCCTATTCGCTCCGCTCGCCCGCGCATACCTTCACCACCGAGGCGGTCGCGATGTTCTTCGGTCGGATGGCGGCGAACGCCGAGTGGATGGCGGCGATGGAAGTGTTGCCCGCGTCCGAGAAGGCGGCGATCGCCGAAGCGAGCTTCGAGACCTTGCGTTTGGAGCAGCTCGTCTTCAGCCGGTGGGCGCAGGTCGTCTATCGATTCGAGAAGGCGATGTACGAAAATCCCGATCAAGACTTGAACAAACTCTGGTGGGATTTGGTCGAGAAGTATCAGATGATCGAGCGCCCCGAGGGTCGCGACGAACCCGACTGGGTCACGAAGATTCACATCGCGCTCTATCCCGCCTACTACCACAACTATCTGCTCGGCGAGTTGCTCGCGTCGCAGTTCTACTTCACGGTCGCCGAGCGAAAACTCGACGTAGAGGAGGCGACCGCGGAGGACGTGCTCGGTTTGAGTTTCGCCAACGACGAGACGGTCGGCGAGTTCTTCCGCGAGAACGTTTTCGCTCCCGGCGCGCGCTACTCGTGGAACGAAATGATCGAGCGAGCGACGGGCGAGAAGCTGACCGCGAAATACTACGCGAAACAGTTCGTCAAAGGATCGTAGCGCCCGCGCCTTTTCAAGCGAGAGCGGTTCGTCGAACGCGACGGGCCGCTTTTATTTTATATGGAAGAGCGTCGCCTCCGTAAGCGGCGTCTCTTCTCCCGACGGAGCGCGGTAACCGACCTCGAGCAAACGTCGTCCCCAATACTGAAAGTAGCCGACTCGAATCATATGCGCGCCCTTCGCCAGCGCGATCTTCCCCGACTTCGTATCCGCCCCGTGCCTGCCGTCGTTCTCGACGACCTCGACGTCGTCGATCCACAATCGACTTCCTTCATTCGAGGTCGTCCAAAATTCGTAGATGCCGTCCTCGGGAACTTCGATGTATCCCGTAAAACGGACGGCGAAAAACTCCTCCGGAGAATCGAGTCCGTCCGCGCTCGGCGCCGGCGCGACTCCGGACGCGGCGACCTCGAGCGTGTCGAAATCCGGCACAAAGTTCGCGCGCGTCTCGAACACCTCGTAACGCAATCCGTCGGCGCGCTCCCCGCTCGGATCGACGGCGGGCGACAAATCGAGTTTAACGAACGTCGTGTCGAACACGAAGTCGTTGATCTCGTTCGGCGGGAACGCCTTGGCGCGCACGCGCGTCGTCCTATCAATCGCAAACGGTTCGTCGTAGCGGATCGACTCGAGCGTCGGGGTCGAACCGTCGAGCGTGTAGAAGACGTTCGCGTCGGGGTCGGGCGATACGATCGTAATCGCAAGATTGTCGAGGAAGTGACTTTGCGCCGCCTCCACGACGGGCGCATGCGGTTGCACGCGTCGGATCGCGTTCATCGTCAAGTCCCATCCGTATCGCCGCCGTTGGAACATCGCGTCCAACACGTCGGCGAAGTTCGCTCGGAAGCGCCGCAATTCGACGAGCGCCGAGTCGGGCCAAAGCTCTATGCGGTTGCCCGTTTGCACGGCGTATATTAACTCGTCGGGCGACCACGCGCGCGACCAGAGGCGGTTCATAAGCGGTCGCGCGCGGACGAGGCGATTCTGCCGCCCCTTGAAGCCGTCGAGGAGCGTCTTGACTTCGTTGGGATCCGCGTCGGGAAAGACGATGTCGATCTCCAACGGTTCGCGTATCGACGATCGCGGCGCTTCGACGATCGTCTTCACGTCGTAACCGTCGTAGCGCCACCCCGCGCCGCCGTACGGTGCGTGGGCGAGCGGCTCGCCGTTCGCGTACACCTCCGCGGGGGGAAGCGCGTTAAGCAATTCGACGACGTACGTCCGCTCGTTTCCTTGCCCTCGGTATTCGCCGAGGGTCGCGTCAATCGTGATCGATACGCGATCTCTCCCCGTTCGCCTCTGGGTAACGCGGGTTCTCGCGTACTCGCCCTCTCGGTAGCCGAGCGAGTCGCCCGAGTCCTCGTACAATTCCGCGCTCCCCGAGTCGCCCGGGAAGACGACGAAAACGGCGGGGTCCACGAACGCGACGTCGGCGCGTTGTTTGTTCGTCTGCATCGGAACGACGGCGCCGCGCTTCACGAATACCGGAATCTCGTCGAGCGCGTAGGGTCGCTCGTACGCGGCGGGTCCGACGAGCGCCTCGCCCGTCGCCCAATCGTGCCACGCGCCTTCGGGTAGCCACACTTCGACGGTCGCCATCCCCGTCGAGTCGTCGATCGGCGAAACAACGGGCGCGACGATCATATCGTCTCCGAAATAATATTGGCGCGTTCGCTCGTACGCCTCCGGCTCGCGCGGGTGTTCGTAGTACATCGGGCGGACGATCGAGACGCCCGTTTCGTACGTTTCGCGCGCGGCGGCGTAAACGTACGGCGCCAGTCGGTAGCGCAGACGTATCGCCTCTCGCATCGCTTGGAAATGCTCGAGCGGATACGTCCACGGACGGCGGTCGATGCGCGGACTTTTTGCGCTGTGGAGTCGAAGAATCGGACTGAAGACGCCGTATTGCACCCATCTCGTTTGAATCTCGGGTTCGCGTTCGCCTTCGAAGTGCCCGCCGATGTCATGACTCCAATAGCCGTAGCAGACGTTCGACGCGGCGGCGGTGAAGAACGGCTGGAACGCGAGCGACTCCCACGACGTGTGGACGTCCCCGGAGAACCCGATCTGATACCGATGATTCCCGAGCCCGCCCCAACGGTGGTAGATAATCGGGCGCTTCCCTTGCCGCTCCATATCGGTGAAGTGCGCGTAGTTCAACGCCCACGTGTTGTTCAGATTGCGGATGGGGGACTCTTGCCACTGCTGCCAATCGAGCCACCAAAAATCCACGCCGATCTCCTCCTTCGGCCGGTGAAGAATTTCGAAGTAGTTTTTCGCGTACTTCTTATCGGTGATGTCGAACGGGACGTATCGCTCCGTCGCCGGGTCGATCCCCATCGCGCGCGCCATTTCGGGATACCTCTCCTCGTGCGGTTGCACGCCCGAGGCGGGATGCAGGTTAAGCGGCGTTTTTAATCCGCGCCGTTCGCACCAATCGAGAAACGCCTCCGGGTCGGGGAAATGGTTCGGATCCCACGTGTACCCCGTCCAGCCGAGATGTTGCCCGGCTTGGTCGGGCGTGTAGTTGTAGAACGTTAAACCGTACGTTTTGTGCCAATCCATGTCGATCACGAGGACGTCGAGCGGCACGTCATGGACGTCGAACTCCTCGACGAGTTGCTTGAACTCTCGATCCGTGTACGCCCAATAGCGCGACTGCCATAATCCGAACGCGAAACGCGGCGGAAGCGGCACGCGACCCGCGACGGCGACGTAATCGGCGAGGGCTCGCTTGTAGTCGTCGTCGTACACGAAGAGGTACCAATCCGTCGCCGACGTGTCCGCGCGCTCGACAAACCACTTCCGGTCGGAGGAGTCGAGGAGGGGGCGGTCGGAGTCGTCGATCAACGTCCACCCCTCGGTCGAGAGCAAGCCGGGGTTAAGCTCCGCCGCGCCTTTCACGCCGTCGAGCGTCCGATTGGTTCCGCCGAGATTGCCGAGATTTTCCTTGCCGGGCGTCCATGACGTTTTCTCTCCGTCCGCCTCGAATGCGACCTCAAGATTATCCGCGCCAAACGCGCCCGAGCCGAGCTTGTATCGTAAACGCATCCGCTCGGTCTCGATCACCAGCCACTCCCCGACGCGCATCGACTCGAAGCCGGGCGGATCGAGGCGGCGATTGATAACCACGAGCGACGCGCGATCCTCGAACGTAGAGTCGGGGCTCCACTCCATCCGGACGAGCCCGGACGTTAACACCGTGAAACGCGCCTTTCCCGCCTCAACGACGGCGTCGGGGTGGGGCGAAGGATTGGCGAGGTCCTCCTGCGTCGGAAATTGCGCGCGCGCGGCGGTCGCGAAGAGCGCGGCGAACGCGAGTAAGAACGGGAGTCGGCGGAACGGCGTATGCATAGCGTTGTCGGTTTTGGTTGCGGATAAGTTGCGGGTCGCCGCAAAGATAATAATCTCTCCATACAATATATATTGTGTTTGCGCGACGCGATTTTTATTATGGCGTCACAGGGATGAGAGAATTCTGTGCTATCAACAAACCGGGACGACCAATGACGCGCCTCTTCCTCGCGGCGCTCGCCGCATTCTCCTTTGCCGCGCACGCGCAAGACCATCCGAGATTATATTTCGACGCGTCGGATCTTCCGCAACTCCGCGCCGACACCGCCGGCGCTCGCGCGCACATCTGGCAAAACCTTCGCGGCTACGCCGAAGACGAGCTCGACGTTCCGCCGCCCGCCACCTCCGATCCCGGCAACGGGCTGAACTTTTTCCGATTAGGCGGCGACAAGCTCGCGGCGTTCGCGCTCGTCGCGGCGATCACCGAGGAGGAGCGGTTCATCCAACACGCGAAGGACTATATGCTCGCCTACGCCTCGTGGGAATATTGGGGCGAGGAAGAGATGCGCGACCTCGGTCACGGGCATATGCTCTTCGGAAACGCCGTCGCCTACGACTGGCTCTATCCGCACTTGTCGGAAGCCGAGCGGACGCTCCTCCGCGACACCCTCGCCTCGTGGACGCGCAAGATGTACGAAGCGAGCGCCGCCGAAGAGAAAAACGAGACGTGGAACAATTGGTGGCGCCACTCTTACGCGCAGAACCACACTTCGACGACGAACGGAACGATGGGCGTCGCGGCGTTGGCGCTCAAGGGCGAAGCGGCGGGGGCGGACGCGTGGATCGCGCAGGCGGCCGAGAAAATCGGGCGGATCGCCTACATGCTCGAGGGAATCGGAGACGGCTCTTGGCACGAAGGCGGCGGCTACCAAGGGTATATGACCTCATACTCCGCGCAGTTTATGTATAACTATCGGCGCGTCGAGGGAGTGGATATTTTCCCACACGACTACTATCGCGCGTTCGTCCGCTACCGCGCCTTCAACTATCTGCCCCAATCGTATCATCGGATTCTCGCGTTCGGCAACTTCCATTGGGATTGGTACGACGAACGCGGCATGCTCGCCCTTACGTTCGCGGCGAACGAGTACGACGACCCGACGGCGCAATGGCTCGTCGAACGCTACTACGATCACGTGACGCGCTACTGCAATCAATACAGCGCCTTTTCCCAAACGCTTCAGTTCCTCCATCACGACCCGACCGTCGCCGCCGCCGCGCCCGACGACGTCCCCTTCGGCGCGACGTTCGACGATCTACAAGCCGCGATCTGGAGGGAGAGTTGGGAGGACGACGCGCTCGTCTTCGGATTCAAGAGCGGCGCGTACGGCGGAACGTTCGTCGCCGACGCGGTTATGAACGACGCGTATCCGTTCGAGCATCCCGACGCCAACTTGAACGCGGGGCACGACCACGACGATATGCAAGGGTTCTATCTTCATCGGAACGGCGAGTGGCTCGCGCCCGAGTGCGTAACCTACGGCGACATCGACGCCCGATACCACAACGTCGTCTTGATCGACGGCGAGGGGCACTATCGCCCGATCACCGACTACGACGCGTTCATCGACACGATGGCGGAGAGCCGCGCCTACTTGAACGCGAGCGGTTCGCTCGGAAGACGCGCCTTCCTCTCTTCGGACGGGACGAACCGCTTTCGGAATATCGGCGACGTAGCGAAGTGGACGCGCGACGTCCTCTACCTCCGTCCCGCCACGCTCGTCGTGGTTGACGACATAGAGTCGGGGTCTTCCCACGCGCACGAGTGGATCTGCCACCTCAATGTTGACGCGACGAACACGATCGAGGGATCGTGGACGAAATCCGAGACGCCCGAGGGACAAGCGTTCGGCGTGTTCACCGCCGTTCCGTTGGGCGCCTCGACGTCCCTCGGCGTCACACTCCACCCCGAGGAGGGCTATCCCGATCAACCGCGCCTAACCGTCTCCGCGTCGGGGTCGGACGTCCGATACGCGCACGTGCTCCACGCGACGAGCAACGCCGAGTGGAACGCCAAACCGACAATTACGACGCTCGCCGACGTTGACGAAGGGCTCGCCTTGCGGATCGTTCAAGGCGCCGTCGCGACCGACGCGATCGTGCCCGACGTCGCCGACGCCTCCGGCTTGACGATCGGCGACTACGCGCTCGACGGCGAGGCGGCGACCGTATCCCGCGACGGCGGCGACAACGTCGTCGGATACTTCCTCGCCGAAGGGACGACGCTCTCGCAAACCTCCGCGACGACGACGTTCGTCCGCGCCGACGCCGCTCCGATATGGATCGACGTCGAGTTCGCGGGGACCGCCGCTATCGTCGCCTACGACGGCGGCGCCGCGCCGGTAACAATCCACGCCCCCGATGCGACGACGTTGACCGTGAACGGCGAGGCGACGCCCTTCTCTCGCGACGGGGACGCGATCGTCTTCAACGCCCCGAACGAAGCGCCCGATCGCTCGACGCTCCCGGAATATCCGGAGCTGAAGCCCGCCTTCCCGAATCCCTTCAACCCGACGACGACCGTCGCCTTCTCGCTGCCCCGCTCGGGCGAGATCGAGCTGGCGGCGTTCAACGCCCTCGGCGAGCCGGTGGCGACGTTATCCGCCGGGTATAAAACGGCGGGCGACCACGAGGCGACGTTCGACGCGAGCGACTTACCGAGCGGCGTGTATTTCATCCGCCTCCGCGCCGCAAGTTTTTCCGCAGCACAAAAAGTCATTCTCATTAAGTAAAGGGAGCTCGTTATGATTCGCGTCATCTTTCTCGCGCTACTCGCGTTCGCCGCGGTCTCCGCGCAATCCATCGTCGTCGCGCCCGACGGATCGGACGAGACGGGCGACGGTTCACTCGGCGCGCCGTACGCCACGCTCTCCAAAGCGTCCCGCGAGGCGTCGCCGGGAGACACGATCCACATGCGCGGCGGCGTTTACAATCGCGTACAGCAAATCAACGGAGCGAACGGAACCGCCGAGGCGCCGATCGTCGTCCGGCCCTACGGCGAGGAGCTTCCTATTGTGGACGGCGCGGGACTCGCGCTCGCTTCCAACGAGAAGCTTCTCGATATCTCGAATTGGGGCGACACGATCCGCCACTACTCGATCGAGGGGATCGAAGTGCGCAACTCCTCGGGGCGGGGCGTCGGCTTCCGCGACGTGGACGGACTGACGATCCGCGACTGCGTCGTGCACGACATCGACTTCTACGCGATCGGCGGCTCGGGCAAGAACGTCGAGATCCGAGGCAACGAAGTGTACCGCGCGGCGATGACGAACGAGAACGGCTCCTACCAAGGCGGCGGTTGGCCCGGCGTTATCCAGTGCTATAATCGATGGGCGGAGGAGGGAGCCCCCGGGCGGAACGATCCGAGCGAGGATATCTTGATCGCCGAGAACCATGTCCACGATTGCTGGGGCGAGGGGATCCTCGTTACGGGAACCGTCGGCGTCACGATCGAGGGAAACGTGTTGCACGATATCTGGAGCGTGTACATCTACCTCGGCAAAGCGCGCGCGGCGGTCGTCCGGAACAACTACATCTACGTCGCCGATTCGACCTACGACCGTCCCGACACGGAACTGCCGGGCGCGGGACTCTGGTTCGGCAACGAGATGGGATTCGACGAGAAGGAGTTCCCCGTTTCCGACGTCCTCGCCTATAACAACGTGATGGTCGGCGTCGGCGCGGGCATTCGCTTCTGGCTCGCGACCGACAACCTCGTGGCGGAGAACACGTACTCGGATATGCGCTTCTATCACAACGTCGTCGTCGATCCCGTGTGGGGCGCCGTCCGCTTCGACGACATACCCGACGGATACGATCAACCTACGGGCTGCGAGTTGCGGAACAACATATTTGGCGCGGGTGGATTCTCCTCGTCGCTACCCGACGCCTCGGGATGGACGTCCTCGAATAACTTGTGGGAAGAGGCGGCCCCCTCGTGGGCGAGCGATCCGAGCGAGTCGGTCGGGGATCCCGCGTTTGTTAATCACGTATTAGGCGGAGCGCCCGAGGGATACGCGCTCGCGTCCGGATCCCCCGCCATAGACGCCGGCGTCGCCACTTCCGTCACGACCGATTTCCTCGGCGCCGCCCGAGACGCCTCGCCCGACGTCGGCGCGTTCGAGTACGGCGCAACGAGCGTCGATCGCTCCGAGCGCCCCGAGCGCTTTTCGCTGAAGCCCGCTTATCCGAATCCGTTTAACCCGACGACGACCGTCGCCTTCTCGCTGCCCCGCGCGGGCGAGATCGAGCTGGCCGCGTTCAACGCCCTCGGCGAGCCGGTGGCGACGTTATACGCGGGATATAAAACGGCGGGCGACCATGAGACGGCGTTCGACGCGAGCGACTTACCGAGCGGCGTGTATTTCATCCGCCTCCGCGCCGAGGGGAGCGCCGCGACAACGAAGGCGATATTACTAAAGTAGCGACGCGACTTTTCGGAACATGTACTATTGTTTAAAAAAATCGGCGGGAACGGCGCTTGTTTCGCTATCCGTTTTTTTATACCTTTGCGAAACGTTTAGCCAATTACCACGGAGAGGTGGGTGAGTGGCTGAAACCAACGGTTTGCTAAACCGTCAAGTCGGGTAAACCGGCTTCGCGGGTTCGAATCCCGCCCTCTCCGCCAACGGGCGTTTGCTCGTAAAAAAGGTCTCCACGCGAGACCTTTTTTTTGCCCGCCTTCGGAGATATCCGACGCCGAATTGATCGCGCTCCGTGATCGCGAAAACGACGACTAACTTCCTCTCGCTAAAGCAAGCCCGTCATTATTCTCAATCGAGGCGATTTGTCGCGCCGCGCTTTGAGCGAATAGATACGCTCGCCCGTTCGGAACTGCTCGATCTCCCGACATCCGTCGAGCGGAAACGCGTCCACCACGTCTCCGTCCGTCTCGCGCGACCGAACGGCGACGATGTGCGCGCCCTCGTCGGTGGCGCCGATATAGAAGTGATGGCGATTATGTCCCTCGACCGTCTCGAAAATCTCCTCGGGCGCGTCGAGCGCGTCGAGTAGGCGCTCGAGTCGATCGCGGGCGTAGTCATGCTCGTGAAGGATGTGACGAAGTCGTTCGCGCGTGCAGTACGCCGTTTCGATTGGCGTGCGAAGCGCGTAGAGCGTGTGATACGGCGAAAGTCGTTCGAGCGATTCGAGCGTCTCGCGGCGGCGAAGAAAAACGGGTTCGCCGGCTCTTATTTCGTCGAGCTCGTCCTCGCCCGCGTAATAGGCGTCCCACAGCGCGCGCCTACCCGCGAAAATCCGCTCCTCATAGACGAAGCTCGTCGCTTCGCCGAGATAGGTAAACGATTTGCTCGTGTAGGAAAGAACGCGATCTCCTTCTTGAAAGCTCATCCAAATCTCTTCGGGATCGCGTCGGGTTTGTTCAATCGTTGATTTGAACTCTTCGCATACGAAGCCGGCGTACGACGCCGCTTGTCGAAATCGTTCCTCCGAGGAATCGATTCTATCGGTCATCACCGCGCCCGCGCCGCTCGCCGCGACGCAGAATCTATCGAGGTGTCGTATTATCGGATCGCAACATTCGCGCGACGCTCCGCGGTCGCCCGTTCTACCTTCCATACCCGTTCCCTTCCTTGTGTCGCTCCGAATCCGAGCCCATACCAACGCAAACGCTTCGGAGACGATGGCGTTCAATTAGCGTCGGCAATTCCATTCCGGGAGAAGCCGAGCGCATAGATTATAATATATAGAATTGGTCTTGAGAGCTATGTGACCCAAAGCACATGCACCGTTACAACAAGTTATCAACAAATCTCAAATAGTGCAATACCCTATTGTGTGGCGGCGCGCTTGTAACTATATTCGCGGCGGCAAGTCACGGCATTTCACAAACGGCACGGCATTTCACAAACGGCATTTCACAAAAAGTTAGGGCGTAATTATGAGAAAGCTATTACTAACGGTTATTGTCGTCGCGTTCGCGGCGACGAGCTACGGGCAATTAACGAACTTCGCGTTTAAGAATGTGTATCTGGGCGACATCGCGATTTCCGCGCTTAGCAATCCGAGCGACATCCCGACGTCCGATCTAACGGCGCTGGCGACAAGCGCGATCTTCGGAACGGTGCCGCTTAAGTTCGACCTCGCCTTTCAGACAAACGAGGAGTTTCAGGGTACCTTCTCGAAGATGGATTTGCTGATTAAGAGCGAGGACTCGGAGTTTTTCTACGAGATGGACGACGAGAAGCAAATCAACGCGACGCCGGGAGAGAACGTAATGCAAATCGAGATGGACGCGCTGGAAGTAGCCGACGGTATGGACGCGGCGGTCGATCTGGCGTGGGAGATCGCAACGCTCGGCGAGCACGAATCGACGACGCAATATATGTTCAACTACGAGATTAAGGACAATTCCGGCGAGGTGCTCTACACCACCTACGACGAGTCGGGCGAAGGCAAGCAATTAGCGGGCGAAAACGCCGAAGCCGAAGAGAACGTTGCCGCAACCGCCGCGTCGCAAGAAAAGGAGACCGTCGAAGGCGACGAAACCGCCGAGCGGAAAGCTTTAGCGCTTAATAAGATGAAGGTACACGGTTTCGAGAACGTGTATCTTGGCGATATCGAGATTTCGAAACTCGAGGATCCGAGCAAGATTTCCAACGAATCGCTCACCGCGTTGGCGACGACCGCGATCTTTGGAACCGTCCCTCTCAAGTTCGATTTCGCGTTTTCGATGGGCGGCGCCGAGGGCTCGTTCAAGGAATTGGCGATGCAAATCAAGAAGGACGATCTCGCGTTCGAGTACGAGATGGACGAGGATACGCCGCTGAAGGGAACCGCCGAGAAGCAATATATGACACTCGAAGTGGACGCTCTCGAAACGTTGGACGGCATCGACTCCGCGGTCGAGATGGCGTTCGCGTTGGCGACGTTTGGAATGGTTGACAACGGGACCGAGGTCAACGTCGATTACGTGATGGTTGACGAGAGCGGGAACGTGATAGCCCGAAGCGCGCCCGAGAAGTAACTTTCTATCTTTCGTTTCCGAGCCGCGTTCGAGCGATTGAGCGCGGCTTTTTTATTACCGCTTACCGAGATCGTTTCTTTTCCGCCAACCCGAAGCCGAGGTTGTTCTTCACGCCGAAGCCCGCGAGGTAACCGGCTCTGATAAGCTCGGGGTCGCCTTCGACGGTGAACGGAATCTCGAGCGCGACGATTTCCTCGGGCGCCGAACCGTTCCTCGAGATGCGGATTTTCTTCGTCGTCTTCTTGCCGCGTTTCAGACGTTTCGAGATGTATTTCTGGTCCCAGTAGAGTCGCGCCGAATCGCCGTCGTACTTCTCGCCGTTAACGATTTCAAATTTTCGTCGAAGCGATTCGTTGAACGCCTCGTTGATGAGCCCGGGATCGTCGTTGTGCCGCAAGTAGCGTTGGTTCGGATCCTCCGGCAACGCCAAGACCATCGGCGAGAGGAGCGTGTAGGAGTCGATCCGCTTAATCTGCGGATCTCGAATCGGCTCCACCTTCGAGATCTCGAACTCGGTTCTGATGCCGTCGGCGAAGATCTCGAGGCGTTCGCCTTCAAGTCGTTCGGATAGCCCCGCGATGTATTCTTCCACCCCCGGCGCGCTGAAGATGAGCGCGGCGTAGGGTTTCTTGAGCTTCAACCCGTCGCGTTGCGGCGCCACCTCGCTAAAGCGGAGCGCGTATGAGTAGTATTCGTATCGCTCGCCGTCCGCAAGCGCCGGCTTCGCGACCTCGTCGGATAAGAACTCGTCCCCGTCGAAGCGGAGCAGTTTGTAAACGGCGTCGCCGAGCGACGCGTGATAGTTGTGCGCAATGTGCGGTTCCCCCGCAAGCTTGAGCTGGAATTTGTACCGCATTTCCCTTCCTACGAGCTATTCCCCATATGTACGACCATCGCCGCTTGGACCACAAGGGTCAAAACGGCGCGTCATGATTAACGCCTAATCAATTATTAGTCGATTACTGCTCGCGGTGGAGAAAGATTATTTTCGAGCGGCTTATTCGGGAGACCCCCCGTAGGATCCTCCGATTGGTCGAAATGTATAAAAAAGAACGCTAATATTAAAGCGCTTGCAATCAAAAACGGGCGCAAGAGCGCGGAATCATCGAATATCCGACAGTCTCGTCGCTGGATATGCTACAAACACCGACGTGCAACCGCGCCTTCGCGTCCGGATTTTTGCCGACGTTGCCGGCGCTAACGAAGCTCGATATAGGCCATCCACGTATAGGACGCCGCCTCTTCTTCGTAGATCTTACGCGCCCCGTCGGGCGTTCCTTCCAACAACGGCGCGGGCGTCGGGTAGGATTCGTTCCAAGGATCGCCCCAGCGATTCCGATCGAGCTTAACGACGGGCGGGAATTCGTAATATACGGCGAGGTTGCGTCGTAAGTACTTCGCGTCTGTTTCGGGTTCGACCGTCGGTTCGTAGGATGGAACGTGTTTGTCTAATCCCAAGAGCCGCTTCCACCAAGCGACGTTGTGTTCGGGTTTGAACGTCTTCGCGAGTTCGGCGAATTGCGGGTCCGCTTTGGAGAGAGCGTGCTTAATCGAATAGCAGTTGCCTTGCCCGAGCGGATAGTTGTCCTCGAATATGATCTTTTTGAAACCGAACCATGCGGCGGCTTTCAAACGGTCGTACGCGTTTTGATGGTCGTCGAAAAAGAGAAGCGTATCCTCGGCGGGCAAATCGGTCCAATCGTGGCGCGAGAAATCCTCCGACAAATACATGGCGCGCTCGGAACGGTATTCGACGCGATCGAGCTCGGGGTCGATGCAGTAGATCTTCGCCTCGGGCGCGGCTTGTTCGATGAGCCACGTGCTCTGTCCCTTGAAGACGCCGCTTTCGACGACCGCCTTCGGTTTGAGCCGACGCGTCGCGAACCAAAGCGGAAACATGTGCGGCGAGAGCATACCGCCATGGTTGTCTTTTATCGGACGTTTTTCGTAGAGCTCGGCGAACTCGTCGAGCGCGGCGATCATCTCTTCGCGCGAAAACGGCGCGTCGCCGATAGCGTAGGCGTAGTCGTCTTGGGTCTTCGTCATTGTTCTTCCTTTTGGTTTTCCGTAATTTACGACTTTCTCGCTCGTTCTGAAAACGGGGGCGACGCGCGCCGCCGCGACAATCGGCGCGAACGCGTGCGGCGCGTCCTCGAAATCGGCAAAGGAGTTTTGCATTTCTTTTAATAAACCGTTACTTTTTGATTTCGTTTGTTAGCGTTAACACCATTTTTTCATCCATCGAAATTCACGGGCTATCTCACCGAAGGGAAGCGAACGACATTGAAACGCACCGGCTTGATTCTCGCGCTTGCGCTCCTCCTCGCGCCGACCCTCTTCTCGCAGGATAACGGCGGCGACGAAAAGATCAAACTCACCGTCGTCAACTGGGCGGGCATCCACGAGGTGCCGCTAACGCAACAGATCGTCGACGAGTTTATGCGCCGCCACCCCCACATCGAGGTCGTCTTCCAACCGACGCCCGACGCGCAATACGAAAACAAGATCCTCACGGGACTCGCCGCCGGCGAACCGCCCGACGTCTTCCTCCTCGACTCGAAGTCCATCCCCTCCTTCAATAATAAGAAGGTTCTGCTGGACCTCAACCCCTACGTCGATTCGCTCGGCGTGGACACCACCCAGTGGTTCAGTCGCGTAACCGACATCGCCCGAGAAGACGACGCCCTCTATTCGTTCCCCAAGGGCTTCACCCCGTTGATGGTTTACTATAATAAAAAACTCTTCGATAAAGAGGGCGTTCCCTATCCGACGAACGATTGGACGCGGGACGACTACCTCCGCATCTCGAGACGACTCACGAAAGACCTCGACGGCGACGGCGAGACCGATCAATACGGCACGAACTTCACCAACTACTTTTTCAATTGGATCCCGTGGGTTTGGTCGGCGGGCGGAGACGTTATCGGTCCGGACGAAAAGAAGGCGAGCGGATACCTTAACACCGAAACAAATCGTAAGACGTTCCAATATCTCATCGACCTTCGCAAGAAGTACGACGTCGCGCCCGACGTAGGTAGCTGGTCCCAATCGGGCAAGACGGGCATCGTCCGCGCGCTCTTCCTTAATAACAAGATGGCGATGATCGTGGACGGGCACTGGCGCATCCCCGGTATGCTCGACTATATGGAAAGCGGCGTGCTCGATCTCGGCGTCGTCGGCTTCCCGCGCGGACCCGACTCCGGCAAGGTGAACGTGATGTACGAATCGGGCTATTGCGTTCCCGTCATCGCGCCGCATAAGAAGGAAGCGGTAATGCTCGCCGCCTTTATGACGGGCGAATACGCAAGTCGTGTGCGCTCCCAATCCCGACTCGAACTTTCAGCGCACATTGAAGTGGCGCACGAAATGGCGCGCACCGACAAATACGGCTGGGAACAGAAGTTCCTCGACGAAGTCGAGTACTGTCGCCAACCGTGGGGCAGCCGCATCGAGCGTTTCACCGAGATCGAGATGATCCTCCAGGATATGATCGACGAGGTGATCCTCAACGACAAGCCGCTCGACGACATGCTCGACGAGTACGCCGTGAAGGTGGACGACAAGCTCGAACACATCCGCGAGAACGCCTCGTTCGAGTTCAAGCAAATCGAACAACACACCGAGGTCGTCGAGTTCCTTTTGGGCGTCACCGTCGTCGTCGCGATTCTGCTGTTTATCCTCTACCGCCGCGCCAAGGGTAGGGATCGCGCGAAGACCCGCTTCGGCTTCGTCTTCCTCGCCCCCTCGATGATCCACCTGATCTTTTTCCTCATCACGCCGATGGTCTTCTCGTTGTATCTCAGCTTCCATCGGTGGGATATCGTCGTGCCCGACAAGCCGTTCGTCGGATTCGACAACTACATCGAGATGTTCAACGACCCGACGTTCTGGAACTCGATCGGCAACACGTTCCTCTACCTTTTGAACGTGCCCGTTACGATGACCATTTCGCTCGCCGTGGCGTTGATGATGCACAAGCGACTCGGCGGCATCGGGTTCTTGCGAACGCTCTACTTCCTCCCGAGCGTCACGTCGTTCGTCGCCATCTCGCTCGTCTGGATGTGGATCTACAACCCGCAGTACGGATTGGCGAACTACATGCTCACCGTCTTCGGCTTCCCCAAGCTCGACTGGTTGAACTCGACCGACACGGCGATGATGTCCGTCATCATCTTCACCGTCTGGCTACAAATCGGCTATCAAATGGTCATCTTCCTCGCGGGCTTACAAGGCATACCCGACGAGCTCTACGAAGTCGCCCGCATCGACGGCGCGAGCCCGTGGAAGCAGTTCTGGCGCGTAACGCTTCCGCTGCTGAAACCGACGACGTTCTTCATCCTCGTCACGTCGGTCATCAGCTCGTTCCAGATTTTCACGACGATCTACGTAATGACGCAAGGCGGTCCCGTCGGCGCCACCGACGTGTTCGTCTATCACATCTACGACGCCGCATGGAATCAGCTGCGTATGGGTTACGCCTCGGCGATGGCGTGGTTCCTCTTCTTCATCGTGCTGGTGTTCACCGGAATTCAATTTAAACTCGTGGGTAAAAATGTCGACTACTCGTAAACCCTGGTACCGCCGCTTCGGAACGGTCCTCGTTTACATCGCGCTCATTCTGCTGGGCTTATCGATGTTGATGCCGTTCATCTGGATGCTCAGCACCTCGCTGATGACCGAGCTCGAGGTGTACAACTTCCCCCCGAAGTTTATCCCCGACACATGGCGGTGGGAGAACTTTATCGAGGCGATGACGCTGCAGCCCTTCGGGCGCTACTTTCTCAACTCGGCGATCATCTCGGCGGTCGCGGTTACGGGGCAGCTCCTCTTCTGCTCGATGGCGGCCTACGCCTTCGCGCGCGTGAAATTCATCGGCTCGGACAAAATCTTCGCCGTTTACATCTCGACGATGATGATCCCGATGATCGTGTGGATCATCCCCGCGTTCCTGCTCGTCAACACCTTTGGATTGATGAACAGCTACCTTGGGCTCGTCGGTCCTTGGATCTCAAACGTCTGGGGCATCTTCCTGCTCAGGCAGTTCTTCCTCACCATCCCCAAGGATTTGGAGGACGCCGCGCGCATCGACGGCGCCTCGGAGTTGCGCATCTTCTGGACGATCATCCTCCCCCTCTCCAAACCCGCGCTCGCCACGCTGGCGATCTTCAGCTTTATGAACGCGTGGAAGGATTTTCTCTGGCCCCTCATCGTCACCAACCAGACGAATATGCGCACCGTCGAGGTCGGCATCGCCAACTTCTCGAACGTGTACTCCACCGACTGGCCCCACCAGATGGCGGCGGCGGTAATCGTGCTGCTCCCGATCATCATCTTCTTCGTCATCGCGCAGAAGCACTTCGTACGGGGCATCACCTTCAGCGGTATGAAGGGATAAGCCCCAAGAACACGACCGTTTTTCAAGGGAGCCGCGCGCTCCCTTTTTTATGATTTTTTTTCGACCTCCCCGAATCCTTTTCTCGTTCGTTGCATCATACGTTCAACAATAAGAAAACACTAAAATCGAAAAAGGATAACCGCATGACCGAACACTTGACGAAGGAAACGTTCCTTAAAAAAGTATTCGATTACGAAAACAATAAAGAGTGGACCTTCTCGGGCGAGAAACCGTGCGTCATCGACTTCTACGCCGACTGGTGCGGACCGTGCAAAATGGTTGCGCCCGTGTTGGAGGAACTCTCCGAAGAATACAAAGACGAGATTAATATCTATAAAATCGACACCGAGAAAGAGCAAGAGCTGGCGGGCGTCTTCGGCATCCGAAGCATCCCCTCGTTGCTCTTCTGCCCGAAGGACGACAAGCCGCAGATGGCGATGGGCGCGCTCCCGAAGGAGGCGCTGAAAGAAGCCATCGACAACGTCCTCCTTAAAAAAGAACCGGCGTCGAACAACTAAGCGCTTCCTAACACACAATAACGCTTCCCTGCTATGCCCCGACTTTCCCGAGTCGGGGCTTTGTTTTCACCGACGCGTTACGTATTCTTTACGTCTTGTTCGTCGTCTTTCCGATTTCATTTCTCTTTTTCATATTTCTGTCTCTTCTCACTCGCATTTGGAGACGTATGGTCAACTTTCGTGGAACCGCGTTCGTCGCGCTTCTGTGCGTCGCGTCGTCGCAGGCGCAAACGGGATCGATCACGGGAACGGCGATCGACGCGCGTACGTCGGAGCCGCTCGTCGGGGTTAACGTCGTCGTAACCGATTTAGAAAACGTCGGCGCGGCGACCGACGTAAACGGCGCGTTCGAAATTCCGAGCGTTCCCGCCGGCGGCTATTCGATCAAGGCGTCGCTCATCGGATACCAAACCGTCGTCAAGACGGGCGTTGTCGTACGCTCGGGTCGCGCCTCGCAAATCGGTTTCGAGATGAAGGAGGCCCTCGTCGAGATGGGCGAGGTTACCGTCGTCGCCGACTACTTCGACCAATCGAAAATCGAGAACGAGGTGAGCGCGCTCTCGCTCGACGCCGAGGAAGTGCGACGCTCTCCCGGTTCGTCGCTCGACTATCAGCGCATCCTGCAGGCGATGCCCGGAGTCTCGTTCTCCTCCGACCAAACCAACGAGCTGCTCGTCCGAGGCGGCGCGCCCGACGAGAACCTCACCGTCCTCGATCACATTGAAGTCCACTCGACGAACCACTACCCGAACGAATACAACTCGGGCGGACCGATCAACATGATCAACGTCGATATGATCGACGACATCGAGTTCTCGACGGGCGGCTTTATCGCCAAGTACGGCGACAAGCTCTCGTCGGTCACGAGAATCGAGACGCGCGACGGAACGCGAGAACGGAACTTCGCGGGCAACGCCAACCTCTCGATGGCGGGATACGGCGCCGTCCTCGAAGGGAAACTCGGCGAGCGCGGCTCATGGATCGTCTCCGCCCGGAAGAGCTACATCAACCTCATCGCCGGCTCCTTCGGCTTGACCGCCATCCCCTACTATTGGGACGCGCAGTGGAAGGCGTCCTACAATCTAACTCGCGATCACAAACTCCAAATCTCGGGCGTGTACGGCAACGATCGGATCGACATCGAGGGCGACGCCGATCACAACGACCCCGTGATGGCGAATCAAACGGATTCCGTCGGGCTTGAAAACGTGAACGTCGAACAGTGGCAATACGCCGCGGGTATTACGCTGAAATCGGTCTGGTCGGAAAACTTCTACTCGGCGCTGACGATCTTCGGGACGAACTACCACAACGCTACGACGGTCAATCAAGAATACGTCGAGCGGCGTTACGACGGCGCGGGCGACGTAACCGACACGGAAGTTATCGGTAAACGGCGCGTCTTCGAGCAAGACGACGACAACGGGGTCAACGCGTTTAAGTCCGAGTTCGTCTGGAACGTCGCTAAAAGTCATCAACTGGAATTCGGCGGCGCGATTAAGTTCGTCAGATTCGACGCCGATCAATTCGCGAGCGACGCCGAAGACCGATACGACTTCGACGACGACGGCGTCTTTGATACGGTCGTCACGACCGGCGACGCGTACGTCGATTACGACTTCAAGTTTCCGGACGAGTTTAAGGCGTATGGCTACCTCAACGAGCGCGCAAAGCTCTTCGACGATCGCCTCGTCCTCAACCTCGGCGGTCGCGTCGATTACTTCTCCTACCCCGAGAACGCGACGTTCAGCCCGCGCGTAACGGCGGCGTACTATCTCGTCCCCGACCTCACGAGTGTGAACTTCGCCTACGGTATGTTTTTTCAAACGCCCGCGCTCCCGCTCTTCGGGGACCGCTTCAGCTCCGAAATCAATCGCCGCCTCGAGTCCGCGCTCGCCACACACTACGTCGGCGGCGTCGAGCACATCCTCGCGCCCGGGCTACGCGTCTCGTTGGAGGGATACTTCAAAGAGTACATCGACATCCCGACGCGCGAGTCGTTCATCTCATGGAACGAGACCGACCGCTCGGAGAAATTGCTCAACGTCGGATCGCGCGACGTGTGGGGCGTCGATTTCTTCCTGCAACAAAAAATGGTCGAGGATATTTACGGAACGGTTAGCGTCTCGCGTTCGTGGACGAACAACTACGATCCTCGAATCGGCTTCGAGGGCGGGACGTTCACGAGCGACTACGACTACCCGTGGGTTGTCTCGATCATCGCGGGCAAGCGCTTCCACGAGCTCCGTTCGGCGCTCGACGACGCGCCCTTCTATCTGAAATATCCCTCGTACCTCCTCCCCTTCTCCGACGATATGGAGATCTCGGCGCGATGGCGCTACGCTTCCGGCAGACCCTACACCGCGCGCCACTTCGACCGAACGGCGCAGTACCGAATCGCCGATATGGCGTGGAGCGACGGGACATGGAAACGAAGCGACGATCTCAACGGCGAGCGCTATCCCGACTATCATCGCCTCGACGTCGCGTTCAACAGCCGCTACCACTTCTCCTCGTGGAGCTTGACGATTTTCCTACAAGTGCAGAACCTCTACAATCGCAAGAACGTCTTTATGTACGCCTACAACTCCGACGGCACGACGGATACGATATACCAATTCGCTTTTATGCCGGTCTTGGGAATCGAAGCGCAGTTTTAGCGAGGAGATAGTTTGCCGATTCGGACGCCGCGCTCGATAATCGCGTCAACGATCTCGCCGACGCCGTGTCGCATCACGTCGGCGGCGGGCATGCCGTGCTCGCGGCGCGCTCGCTCGCGCTCGGCGTCGATCTCCTCCGGCGCGGCTTTCCTGCCGTTGATCGCCAAGGCGACCGTCTCGGTCGGACGCATCACGTTCCCGAGTCGTTCGTGCAACTCGATCACGTCGGCGAGCGGCGGAATCTTCATCGACTCGACGCCGTGGATTCGTTCGCGACCAAGCTCGTAGCACATCACCAACGCGTCGGGCGTCGCGCCGTGGAGGAGCCCCAGCGTCACCCCCGAGTAACGCGGATGAACGAGCGACGCCTGCCCTTCGACCATTAGAACCTCATGCGATTGATTGCGCGCCACCAGCCCCTCGACCGCCCCCGCGATGAAGTCCCCCGGTATCGCGTCGATCGGCTCCCCCTCCCCTTCGATCAGCATCCCCGTCTGTCCCGTCGGCGCAAACTTCGCGTCGTAGCCGCGTCGGATAAGCTCGCGCGTCGCCTCCAGCGAGACGACCATCTTCCCGACGCTACAATCGTTGCCGACGGTGAGAACGCGATAGCAACTCTCGTCGATCCCCTCTCGCGACACGACCCGCTTGGTCGCGGTCTTTCGTAGATCGATCAGTCGAACGCCGCTTTGCTCCGCGGCATCGACGAGTCGCGGGTATCCGGAGAGGAAGTCGTGCAAGCCGGAGATCGCGTCCATCCCTCGGAGGATCGCCTCGCGCATGATCTCGACGTACGACTCCGGCATCACGCCGCCGGGCACGGCGACGCCGACAACGACCGCGTTCGCCTCAGCCGCGTCGTCGAGCGAACCGACGACGGGAACGTCCTCGCCGAATCCGAACAACTCCGAGGCGCGCTTGCCGGCGTTCTCGCGATCGAAGACGGCGACGACTTCCTCGGGTTTATACTTGAGAAGATTGCGGGCGACCTTGCCCCGGTGCGGATCCGAGAGTCCCTCGGTTAGCGCGAGCAATCGACGACGCGACATTGAACGCTCCGTGTTGACGGTAAAGGTTGTCGTCAATATACGAAATCGACGCGTCCGAAGAATCGTTAGAAGCGATAGGAAAGCGCGAGTCGCGGCGCCGGCTCGACGCGCGTGGCGAGATAGTTCGGTTCGACTCGCATTTTAATCGCGAGGTCCTTGTTGATCGACGCCGCCGACCACGCCGCGTCGATCGCGCTCAAGATGTGGTTGACGTAGATGAAGACGACGGCGGTCGAGGCGGTGTTGTAGTAGTCGTTCGCGTCGCCGCGCATCCCCGAGTAATGCGTCATCATCGGGGAGACCTCCTCCCACCACTCGGGCGAGAGATCGCTATCCTCCCACCCCCTGCTAAACTGCCGATACTTGCCGATCATCTCGTAGTATTGTTGTTCGCCGTAGTAGTGGAGTTGGTGGGACATCGCGTTGCCTTGATACATAACTTGCTCTTCGGCGCGGTTCAACTCTTCCCAATCCTCGACGCGCTCCCACGGCCGAAGCGAGACGTCGGGGTTGACGCGAATCGTGTCCGTAATTCCGAACTCGGTTTTGTAGTGCATCAACCAATTCGCGTATCGCGCCGCGCTCCAATGCTCGTCGGCGTACGCCTCGAACTCCTCCGTCTTGTCTATCCCCTTTTGATCGTAGGCGACGGCGACGCCGATCAGCGTCGCTTCGGCGGCGAGGAAGATCGCTCCCTTGAGGTATTGTCCGTTGTAGATTTCGCCCGCGCCGGGGAGGATCGCCGAGAGGACGGCCGCGAGGAACGGGGATTTGCGCCCCTCTTGCACGGGCGCCACCGAGTAGCCGGCGTCATAGTCCGCGGATTGCGCGAGGGTCTCGGCGTCCAACGCCCACACGCCCGTCGGTTCGGACACGGTTTGCGCGGTCGTCGCGATTCCCGCCAAAACAATCGCCGCCGCGGTTAACGCTAATCTCATACCGTCTCCTTTTATCGTCGGGTTAGATGTCGAAGCCGAAGAGAACGCCGCCGTAGAAGCGCCACTCCTCTCCATAGGTTACGATTTCGTCGTCGATCTCGCGCGTGATTTTATCCAGCGCGTAGGCGCCGTTGAAGAAGACGCTCGTCGGGAAGAGGTAGAACGAGAAGAGCTTCACGCGGAGCTCCGCCCCGACGCCGCGCTTCCAGTCGTTCTCCCAATCCATCTCGCCCGTCCACGCGTTGCCCGCGTCGGCGTAGAGCGAGAAGAACATCTTGTCGAGATAGAGCGGACCCAGCCGCGCGTCGATGCCGCGCCACAAGGGGAACCGATAGGTGAGATTTCCGTGGATCAATTCGTTGCCGCTCAGCGCGTAGAACGGATACGCCTTCATCCCGATCAATCCGCCGAGATAGAAGTCGAAGAAATCCGGCACGGTCTCCCCGATAATCGAGCCGTAGCGGACGCTCGCGCCGAGCGTGTGCAACCCCCGGAAAGGCGCGGCAAATCGTAGGTTCGTCTCGATCCGATGGAAGTCGTACGTGTTGTAAACGGGCTTGAGCATGCCGTCCACGATCTCGTACTCCCCCTCGTCGTTGAACTCGTTCATCTCGTAATTGTATTGGAACTCCGCCTCCCACCCGATCGGGTTGATGTCGCGATCGCGGTACGGCAGATAGCGCTCCACGCGATACGTCGCCTGCAGGTTGCCCGCCGAGAGATACGTGTCGTGCGTCGTCGGGTAGAGCTGCGGGTTGTCCGGGATCGGTAGCGTGAAACTCTCGAGCGTCGCGGTGTAGCGACTGTAGATGTAGCGCAACTCCAACTCGTCGAACTTGCCGAACACTTTGTCGCGCGCGACGAGATCGAACTCCATCAGGTTGTACGCCACGTCCGTCCAAACGGTGGGTAGCGCGTCGGGGAGATTTTCATCCTCCTCGAAATTCAGCTCGACGTTCGCTTTTCTACTAATATTATACGCCTCGAGCGAGATCGTTGGATTGAGACCGAGATCGAAGAGGAGCGGCAACTTGTCGCGATAGTCGAAGATCAGAAACAGGTCGCGCTCCAAGTTCGCGTTTATCGACGCGCCGCCGAAGACGGCGTAGCGATTGAGCATATCCGAAGAGGCGACGTACACGCCCGGTTTAATCCGCTCGATCGGCGAGGCGTCTTGATTGTAGTTGTCGAAACGGAGGAACGGAAAAAACGAGAGCGACGTGAACTCGCCCGAGTAGCGTTCCTTCTCCGCCGGCGGCATGTCGCGATCGTCGAACGCGGCGAGCGTGTCGAGGAGAATCGTCTCGACGTCGCCTTTGGCTTTGTGATCGTCGAGCGGCGGGTTCTCGCGCTTGTCGTACGCGAGCTCGTCCTTCACCCGCGCGGGAGCCGGGTTTTCCAGGCGGAAAATCTTGAATCCGCGCGACGTGTAGCCGGAATAGAGTAGTTCGCCGTCGTCGCCGATCGAAGGTTGAAAGGCGCCGCCGATTACGTTGGTCAGTCGCTCGCGCTCGCCCGTTTGGAGATCGAGGCGATAGACGTTGAAGACGCCCGTTTCGTCGGCGACGTACACCAGGCGTCCCTCGTCGTCAAACGCCGCGTTACGCGCGTCCGGCGCGCCCTTTATGACCACCTCGTGCGGACCGCCCTCGACGCTCACCCGCGCCAAGTCGCGACCGACGTGATAGGACGTTCCGAAATACACCGAGTCCCCGGAGGGATTGAACTTCGGCGCGTACACTTGCTCGCCGTTTCCGAAAAACGTAATCTGTCGGAAGTTCTTCCCGTCGGCGTTCACCACGCCAAGGTTCGACGTGCCGTCCTTCTGAAAAAGGAAAACGATCTTCTCGCCGTCGGGCGAAACGTCGGGTTGATTGGCTCGGAGCCCTTCGGTGAGCCGCTCCACGTCGTCCTCCGCAATATCGTACACGTAAAGGTCGTGGACGTTGTAGCCGTTCGGGTTGTCGTCGGAGAGTTTCGCGAAGACGATTTTGTTCTTGCCGGGTAGGAAGTCGTACGCCGAGTGGACGCCGGGAACGAGTAGCTCGTCCTCCTCGGTCGCGGTGTCGCGGCGATAGAGTCCCGTAAGAAGGAAGTAGTCGGCGGTCTTGTTGGAGAGATAGTAGAGAGCGCCGTCCTCGCCGCGCTTAGGATAAAAGTTCCCGAAGCCGACGTCCGCGATCGTGTCGCCGACGACCGGGTTCTCGCGGATTTTCGCCGTGCGCTTTTCGTAATCGGTTCGGAGGAAACTCCGCCACTCCTCGTACGCCTCTTCTCCCGTTACGCCGAGCGCGCCCTCGAAGGCGCCGTCCATCGTCACGGTCGTGAAGTCCCCAAGTCGATCGGTAAGATCCTTGAGCGACTCCTCGCCGTATTTCTGCGAGAGGTAACGGGTGAACGCGTAGCCCGCGTTGTACACCGACTCGTTGCCGAGCGAAGATTTCCCGAAGACGCCCATCTCGCCCCACGTGAGCATATTGTCGTCGAGGGCGTAGCAACGGAGGATCATATCTCGATGACTGTCCCAATCGTCGTAACGAAACTCGACGCGCTGATACTGCGCCGTTCCCTCGGCGAACCACGCCGGCACGTTGATCGACGGGAGCGGATAGGAGGCGATGACGTTCGGAAATCCGTAGAGGATGTCGGGGCGTCGCTTCTCCTCGTAGTTTAGCCATTGAAGATAAACCGCGGGAACTCGTCGCGATCCCTTCATCGCGGCTTGGAGCTGGACGAGGTGCGTGAACTCGTGCGTGATGACGTTGCGAAGCCAGTTGTGGTTTCCGCGCAGATCCATATCCAGCGCGCTGGTCCAGATTTCTATCTTATTATCGAAGAAGTAGGTCGCGCCGTTGGCGTAGTCGTCGATGTCCTTGATAACGTAGTGCGTCTTCCCGGGTCGATACTCGTAGAGCGACGTGATCGGCTCGTACACGGCGTCGGCGATCCTCGCCACCGTTCGCGCGGTGCGCTCGGCGCCCTCGTGGAAGTGGACGTCGCAGTACTCGCCTTTAATGGTGTACCATTGGAACTCGGGATGATAGTCGTCGATCTGCGCGACGCTCTTCCCCGCAAGGAAGGCGAGAATAATCGCGACGTAAATAACGTTCCTCATAGTCCTACCGCGGGCGGCGCGCCGCCCTTATTTTACGATGGCAATCTTGATGATTTTCGACGCGGTCGTTCCGTCGTCGGCGCGAACTTCCAACGCGGCGAGATAGACGCCGCTCTCGACGTCGCCGATCCGCCAAACAATTTCGTTCTCGACGCCGCCGATTCCGCGTCCGCTCAGCTCGGCGACATAGTCGCCCGCGAGGTCGAACACGCGCACGGTCACGTCCGCGTCCTTGGCGACATAGTAGCGGATATACGTTTGGTCGCCATACACGGGGTTCGGATAGTTGTACGCCTTCGCCTCGGGAAAGAACGCCGTCTCGTAGCGCGAGGCGCCGGCCGCCGCGGTGAAAGATCCATTCGCCGCGTCGCCGTATTCGCCGTTCCAATCAAGCACGGCGGACCGATCGGAGATTTTCCATACGCGCGCCGAGCCAAGCCGGCTCGCGCCGATGAGGAGCGTCGAGTCTGCGGAAGATATCGCGGCAAGCGCGCCCCCCGTCGGCTCGCCGATCGAGATCGGGAAACCGCGAGCGACGCGTCCACTCGAGTTGATCGCGAAGACGCGACCGTCGATCGTCGCGGCGATCAACTCGCTCGCGCCGTCGCCCGTGAAATCAGCCGAGGCGATTTGCGCCGAGAACCCGACCGATCGCTCGTCCTCGAAGGGAAAACCCTCCGCCTCCGCGCCGGCCAACGTGAAGGCGTGAACGGCGCCTCCGACGGGCGCGACGACGTAGTTCTCGCCGTCGTTTCGCAAATCCGCAATCGAGAAGCGCTCGACGTTTTCGCCTCGCGCGTCGAACTCCGAGAACGCCGCGAAGCCGTCCGCCGCGAGGGTCCATACGTCGAAACGATTTCCGTCAACCAAAGCGACGATCGCCGTCTCCCCCGCGCTCGTTTTCGTCGCCGCCGCGCGAATTATCTCGCCGTCGGCGAACGTCTCGCGTCCGTCGAACGCGGCGAGATAATAACCGCCGTCGCTTTGTATCGCCGCGACGAGCTCGCCGTCGGCGATAAGCAATTGCGCGGGCTTGCCGCGATGGGATAGGTCGTAAAGCGTGTCCGTCGCGGGCGCGCGCGAAACGTCGCCGAGCTTGATCGCGACGACGCGACCGCTCGCCAAACCGAGATACGCGACCGGCGTCGTCTCTCCCGCCGCCACGACGGGAGCGGTGAGGATTTCGTCGTTCGAGCCGTCGGGAACGAGATCCTCGAGCAAGAGTCGATCGACGTCCGCGACGACGCCGTGCCGAAAGACGTTGACGCGATTCGGAAAGGAGCCGACGTAGTAGTCGATCGCGTCGCTCTCGAACGCGGCGAGCGTTTGTTCCGAGAAGCCCGTTTTGCTAAACGCGACCGTGCCGTCGCGACGAAGCGAGTAGAGATTCTTTTTAACGACGCCGACGAATCGCGCGTCGTCGGCGGATCCCGTCGCCGAGAAGAACGTCTCGCCTTCGAAATCACTCGCCAATCGCGTGGAGGCGACGGGCGCGATCTCTTCGTCGCCGAATTCGAGCTCGACCGTCATATGATCCCCGATCGCCGAGAAGTTCGTGAACGAGAGCAAGCTTCGCGCGTCGTCGTTGTCGTTGGTGTTCGGACGCGAGTCGGCGTCGAACCTATTCTCATAGAGCGGCGCGTCGTTGTCGGCGTACCAGAAATCCCAATAGTATCCCTCGCCGACGACCACGTCGCCGAAGATGGTCGTAAATTCCTCGCCGATATCCTGCACTCCGTCGGCTTCCTCCACGTCAACGCCGCGCCGGTACTTATCGGCGTTCACCTCGTTGGCGTCGAGCGTCGCGGAGATCGTCTCCTCGTCGATGTGCCAGATGAGAATCCCCTCGCCGGGTAACGCCCAATCGAACTCGTCCACGTCGAGGATCACGCCCTCGAGCGAGTCGATGTCGTAGGAGCGAAAGCCGTCCTCGTCCTCGGCGAACGTTTTCCAATACTCTCGGTCGCCGTTTCGGACGAGCACGCGCGCGCCGTCTTGGTTGACGTCCCGTCGTCGGTTCTCTAGCAAATAGTACTCGGTCTCGTTGATCGGAATCTTGTACACCGTCTCGTCGCCGTCCGCGGCGGCCCGACGCGCCGCCACCTCCAGCTCGACCTTGCCGCTCAAGGGCGATACGACGGTCGGCTCCTCCCATCCGAGGAAGACGCGCTCCCACGCGGAGGGCGCGGGCGGTAATGCGCCGAGATAGGCGAAGATGCCCTGACCGTCCATCAGCCCCATCCTGCCGATGGCGCTCAACCCGGTGTTGACGTCGAAGAGATCGGGCAATCCGAAGTGGCTGCAAATCGTCGAGACGATCAATCCGTTCGTCGTCAATTCAAAGAGGTACTTCTCGCCGAAGCTCTCCAGCTCGCGGTTTTCCGTTTGCGGAAGCACGGCGGTGTTGGGGATCGCGAAGGCGCCGCCTTTCACTTCCACGCCCGCGTAGGATTCGCCAAAATATTCGCGAAGTTTTTCCAACGAGAAATAGATGGAGGGGAGATCGCGCTCGTTGCCGAGCGAGCCGGGCAACGTGACGCTTCGGGAGACGCCCGCATGAAAGATCGCGAAAAGATCGTAGCTCGCGAAGTCGGCGTCGGGGTTCGCTTGATCGACGACCGTCCACGACTCGGCAACGAAGTCGGCGAGCGGAGCGAAATCGTTCGTGGCGATCGGCGGCGCGTACTCGCGCATCCGTTCGGAGACGGTCGCGACGTTGGGCGCGACGTAATACTCGACGATCGTCTTTCCGCCCGAGACGCGCTCGATATATCGCTTGGCGAACTCCAGCTTCGTCTCGAAGTATTCGCGGTCGTGCGGAAGCGGATCGAGGATCTCGTCGCCGTAGTCCTCTGAATAAATTGAGCCGAAAGTCCCGTCGCCGACGGTCGAACGGTCGTCGTCGGTTTGGAACTCGACCATCGCGGCGAAAATCCGCAACGTATCGGGCGCGGCGCCTCGGACCGTTTGCGAGATGAAGTTCCCGGTCGGCTTGGGCGTCGCCGGTCGTTCGGCGTCGGCGTTCGCCGTCGGCGTTTGCGAGAACGCGACGCTCGCGACAAGCGCCGTCGCCGCGAGCGTCGATATACAAATCTTCATTGCGTCTCCTTACGCGGATTCCCTCGGTTACATTCCGCGCGGGAAACCGTTGAGTCCTTCGATGACGCCGCCCCATCCGACAAGGATGGTGAAGCGCAACGTTTCATTAAGCGGATGATTCTCGGCGTCCTTAAACGGCGCGGTCGAGATGTAGCTGAAGTCCACGCCGTAGAGGTCGTAGCGAATGCCGCCGCCGAGGGTGATGAATTTCCGACCGCCGTGATTGGGGTCTTCGTAGAAGAAGCCCGACCGCAGCGAGAAAAGGAAGTCGCCCGGCTCGCCGTACCAATACTCCATACCGACGGTGGAGACGACGTCGGCCAATTCTTGATCGAGCGGATCGTCCGCCCACGCGGTGAAGATCGCCTCGTAGAACGGCGCGACCGAGCCGTCCTCGATCGTCTCGTTGGTCACCGAGTCGATGACCGCCGGCTCGCGACTGACGAGGAGTTTCGAGAAATCGAGCGTGAGCGTGAGACTGTTGAAGTCGTCCGCGAAGACCTGCGCGGCGAAGCCGAGTCGGAAGTTCGTCGGGATCGGATCGGCTTGATCCTGATCGATGTAGAATATCTTGGGACCGAGGTTGCTCAGGTTCGCTCCAACGCTCAGCCGATTGCTCACGTCGCCGATAAGCGGCAGGACGAGCGAATCGGGTCGCCACATCGCGGCAAGGTCGAAGGCGACGGAGGTGGCGACGCCGCTCCCCTGCTCCTCGCCCGTCGGTTCGTCGGCGAGGCGAGAGTGGATGAGCCGGAAGTTCGTGCCGACGCCCCAGTCCTCGCTCAGCTTGGTCGCGTAGCCCGCCGTGACCGCCATATCGTAGGAGCGGAACGTGGCGACGGGTTCGGGTCCCGTTTCGAGCGTTCGTTGGAACTCGCCGTAGTTCATATAGGTGACGTTCGCCATAATGTTTCCGTCGAGCTCCTCGAAGTAGGCGCGATACGTCGCGTAGTCGTAGAAGAGGTCGAGGTTGAATTGCGGCAACCAGTTGCTATGCGTGAAGCTCAGCTCTTGTCCCGTCAAGAACGCGGCGCCCGCGGGGTTCCAGAACACGGCGGAGGAGTTGTCCGCCAATCCCGTACCCGTCTCGCCCATACCGCCGGCGCGGCTATCGGGCGCGATCAATAAAAACGGAACGGCGGCTTCGCCTTGCGCGCGAGCGGTTCCAAAAAACGAGAGCGCGACGAGCGTCGCCAGAACGCCTAATTTGAAGATTCTCATATTCATTCCTCTAATATAGTTGGTTTCCTTTTGTTATCGTAAAACCGTTTGGATCGTTCGGACGTCACCGCGCGATCGCGAGCTTGCCCAAAACGCTTTCGGACTCCTCGCCGTCGATCGTCTTCGCGGTTATCTTATATAGATAGACGCCGTTGGCGAGCGGGTCGCCGTTATCATCTCTTCCGTCCCATCGGATCCTCGCGAATCGATCGAAGAGAGCGGACGCGGTTAGCTCGCGGATCTTGCGCCCGGCCACCGTGAAGATCGAGACGGTGACGTCGAGCGGACTCGAGTAGTTGTGTTGAAACGTAAAGACGGTCGCGCCCGCGGTCGGGTTCGGATAGTTCATCACGTTTTTCAGCGTAAGCTCGCCCGTCTCCACGACCTCGAACTCGAGCTCGCGCGAGGAGAGGTTATTGAAAACGTCGTAAGCGTCCACGCGCACGCTGTGGCGTCCGGGTTCGAGATCGACGAGCGGATACTCGACGACGCCGGATTTCCCGCCCGCGTCGAGGTCGCCGATAAAGCGGTCGCCGAGCGGAATCGGGTTCGCCTCGTCGCCGTCGATCACCGCCTTCATCAAGTGTCCGACGCCCGCCGTCGAAGTGTTCACTCCCGTCTCGTCGGAGATCGTCGCCACCAGCGTCGCGTCGCGGTTGGCGAGTCGAGCGCCGTCGAAAGCGGGATCGTCGAACGTTATCTCGATCTCGGGTCCCTCGCCGTCGTCGATCGCCGAAGCGTTCACGCCCGAAACGATCACCTCGTCGGAGTATCCCAATCCGTCAACGTCGTCGTCCGCAAAATAGAAAACGACTTTCCCCTTCTCGCCCGATTGCGAAAGATCTTTCGGCGCGACGAACGAGGCCGAGAACTCGCCGTCGGTAATCGAGACTCTGCCGTTGAAGATCGCGCCGCCCTGCGTGTTCATCGCAAACGTCGAGCTTACCTCGGGTAGCGGCGTTTCGTAGTCCGAATCGAAAACCGAGAGTCGTCCCTCGCCCGAGAATTCGCTCCACTTCGAGCCGTCGGATTTGCGCACGGTTCCCTCGATTCGCATCGTTCCGAGGGCGCGCATCGTCGCCGTCGTTCCCGAGAGCGCGCCGTTAATCGAGTCGATCGTCGCCTCGTATTGAGGGAACGCCAAGCGCACGGTCGGATCGCCGAGGAGGGAAAACTTCAGCGAGTTCTCGCTCGTTTCCGCGAGCTTGGTTTGATAGTAGGCGCGACCCGCGGGATAGGGCAGGTTGAGCGTGTCCCGACCCGATTGGAACAATCCGCCGTAAAATCTCTCGTTTAATCGCTGGTTCTCACCCGGGAAAACCGGGCGCGAGGCGGTTATCGAGCCGATGCTGCCGCCGTCGGATTTCAGCGCCATTTGCTCCGCGCCGCTTTGGCCCTCGAGTTTATCGAAGTCGCCGAAGCCGCATGTGGCGGCGGTGAGAAAGAAGAAACGATCGGTGACGTTCCTGCCCAGACTCGACGAGGAAACGTACACCTGCTCGTGCGTCCATAACTCGCTGTTGCCGTGACCGTAGAAGTTCAAGACGACCGCCCCTTCGTTCATCGCGTCGATGATGGCTCGATTGGCGGCGGGTTTCCGCAACCCGGCGCCCGTAACCGCGGTCGGGTAGGCGGCTAAGTAAATTTTCCGCACCTCCATCCGCGAGGGGAGATACCCCTCCTCCAAGCTTTCGGACTGGTGGCTATGGAGGATCGATTCGCGCTTCCCTTCGGCGATCTGGTCGTCGGCGACGAGCGCCGCTCGATTGCGCCACGAGTCGCGAGGAGAGGCGGTCTCGTAGAGGATCGCCTTATCGACGAACGCCCGAGCGTCCGAAAGCGAACGAACGGGCGCCCTGCCGATCGCCATATCGGCGGTCCATTTGGTTCCTTCGAGATCGACGAAGTAGTCGTCCGTCGGATACGAGTTGATCTCGCCAAGCGAATAAACCGTTTCGTAGGTGGGCACAAAATTCAGCCCCTTGCCGTACATGTCGCGATAGTCGAACGTCGCGTCGCCGAAGAGGAGAACGTACTCGGGCTTGACCGTCCACAAGTCGTAACAATACTTAAGGAAGTAGCGGATCGCGCTCGGATCGACCGACCCGCAGGAAAACTCGTTGTAGATTTCGTCCACGTCCACGACGACGCTCGAGATCGGAGCGGGCAAGGATTCCTTATGCGTCGCCAAACGCTCGGCTTCCGTTCGGAAGTAGGGATGCGTTACGATAATAAATCGCGACTCGGCGAGCGTACCCTTCAGGTCTTGGTTCGCGACGGGTTCCGGATTGATCGGGGTCTTAAATCGCTCGGGCGTGCAAGCCGCGTATTGGCGGATGGTCGAATCGCGCTCGAGCGCTTGGAATCGAAACTCCCCGTCGGCGCGTTTTATCGGCGAGACAATCGCCGCGACGTCGCTATAGTCCGAAACGTCGAAAACGCGGATGTCGTCGTGCGAGAACCCCGACAGTCGGTATTCCGCGATCGCTCCCCCCTCGGTTTGCCGCGAGAAAAAGACAATCTCGTCGTCCAAGGCGTCGAGCAACCGACGGTAAATTATATGGATGAAATCCAAATACACGAAGAACGACTCGGCGCCCGAGACGGCGATCTCGATTCGGCTGACGTCGTTCGGAAACGCTCCGGTATATTCGGTCCAGAACTCCTCGGCGGTCCCCCACAAATAATTATCGGGATTGAAGCCCCCTATCACATCGTCTCGAATCGTCGTTCCATTTTCCGTAACCCGGTAATCGACCGGCTCGGTGGTGGCGTTAACCAGATGGAATCGATACGTCGTCGTGTCGCCCGGAACGGGGCGCTCAAGGACGGTCTCGTAGGTCCGCGACGGTTGCACGGAAGAGAACTCGTCGCCGAGGAACAAGCGCCCCGAGTTGCCGAGGTTGATCTTGTCCTCGTCCACGTAATCGTACGCCTTGGTGGTGGTTCTCGGTAGGGCCGCGGGATCGTTCATCGAGGGGACGTCTTGCATCCGTTTGCCGAGCGCGCCGCCCGAGGTTATCCAGTAATAGTTGCGGTTCGAGAAGTCGTTAATGAATCGTCCGACTACGTTGTAGGTTTCGTTATAGTCGTAGTGCACGGCTCCGCGTCCGAAGAAGAGAACATAGTCGCCCTCGTCGAAGGAGCCGTCCTCTTCGCCGCTCACTTGCACGGCGCATTCCACGAGGTCGAAGGGACGTTCGGCGTCGATATCTTCGGGCAACTCCTTGCCGCCGTTGTTGTAGATCTTAATAGTTCTCGGATCGACGGTCGTCGGGTCGATTCCGAAACGCGAGAGTTCGTCGCGTTCGATTTTATACATCCCCGTCTCCGGCGCCTCGAATCGGTACCACGTCCCGCTCGCCAACACGCTCGATACGCGCGCGGGTTTCGATGTAGCCGAAGAGCGTCGCCACCGTTTGGCGACGTCGGCGTTTAGTACGACGCCGTCGATAAGCGGATCCTCGTTCGGACGAACGTTCGTCGGGGCGTCGGGGAACGTGACGCTCACGCGCACTCGTGAATAGACGCGCGCTCGTCCGCTCGAGACTCGCAAGACGGGTCGGACGACGATCGTCTGCACGCCCGCGCCGCGCGCTTCGCGATAGGCGCCGAACGAGACTAATTCGCCCGGGACGCCGTCGCCGCCGAGGTCGAGCGAGTCGGCGTACTCGAACGCGTCCGCATAGCGCTCGTCATTCGAGGCGACGTCGTACTCGACGGGATCGTAACCGACCGCTTCGAGCGTCGCGCCCGTTTCGGTAGGCGTTCCGATAAGAAACGATCGAACATAAGCGAGCGTTCCGTCGCGCTCTTCGACGAGGCGACAGCCGCGGATATCCGTAAGTCGGGAGGCGTTGTCGGGGGAAAGCGAATCTATTACGACGGCGGGGCGGTAATCGAAGACGAGTCGCTCCGGAGTGGAGACGACCGTCGTCGCGTCGCCCAATTGCGCGAACGCAATAACGGGCGCCAACGCCGAAAAGAACGCCGCTAATTTGCCTGACATCATATGCTCGCTTTATTCGCGATTTCCGTTATTCACGGGACCCGACGGTCGCTCCGCGGCTCCCGATATGACGTAGCAAATTTTCGGACGTGACTCCTTCTTTTCGTTTGCAATCGGCGATGTCGCCGTTTTAAGGGCGGTAAATTAATCGCCGCGTTCCGTTCTGTCAAGCCATTCGATCGCGCCCATCCAAAAACTAACCGAACGCGTCGTTTGAACACATAAACTTTTAATTTACGGGATTTATTTGCTAAAATCCACACCCCCAAACCGATAAGGATCGTTACGCTGTTCCGGACTGTGGTTTATTGCGGAACCTTCGTAAATTCCACGTCATATTAGACAACAAATCCCAAGGCATAATGGTTTCTCGTTCAACGCTTACTCTGTCGATCCTTCTTGCGTTCGCCGCGGCACACGCCCAGACGTCAAACTTCTTGGACGACTTCCCCGAGATCGACGTCGTCGTTTCCAACGATCCGGCGCCGGGCTATATCTTCTTCGCGCTCGGCGGCGGAGGCGTTACCCGCTTAACCATAGTGGATAACGAAGGGACGCCCGTCTATTACGAAAAAGTCGGCGGAACGGTGTACGATTTCAAGTGGCAACCGAACGGTCACCACACCTTCGTCGTCTATCCCGTGGATTATCGCGGCTACGACTCCTCATTCCAATACGTGAAGAACTACGGCTTAACGACCGACTCGCTCGCGATCGACGTCCACGAGTTGCAATGCTTCGAGGACGGCTCCTACTATATGATAGAAAAACGCCCGCACGTTATGGACCTCAGCGAGACGGTCCCGAACGGTAGAACAAACGCGCGCGTAATCTATAACTATATACTCCACGCGGCGCCGAATGATTCCGTTCTCTGGCTCTGGAACTCGCTCGAGCATTACGACATTACCGACGTGGACGATTACATCTCCTTAAGCAACTTGACGATCGACCTCACCCATTGCAACGCCGTCGAGCACGACTTCGACGGGAACATCCTCCTCTCGACTCGCAATTTTAACGAGATCACGAAAATACATCGCGAGACGGGCGATATTATCTGGCGGCTCGGCGGCGAGAAGAACCAATTCACCTTCGTCAACGACGAACGCCGATTTCGGAGACAACACGACGTCCGCCGACTCGCCAACGGCAACATCTCGATCTTCGACAACGGTCACTACTCCTCTCCGCAGTACTCGAGCGTCGTCGAATACGAAATCGACACGGACTCGATGACCGCCACACTCGTCCGACGATACGACCATGGACAAGATATTTACACCGCCTCGCGCGGCGCCGCTCAAGAACTACCCAACGGCAATTGGTTTATCGACTGGGGCGAAAGCTCTCTTCCGGGCGTAACCGAAGTGAAACCCGACGACGAGATCGCCCTTGAAATCGATTTCCCGAACGGAGGGCACCGGTATAAATCGTACAAATTCGACTGGGAGACGAACTACTTCGAGACCGACGTCGATACAATCGACTTCGGCGCGATCCACTACGGCGACTCCGCCTTCGCGACGGTCAAGCTCTTCCACAACCGCGCCGACACCGTCGAGGTCAACGCATTT
>WJMR01000377.1 GCA_014727845.1 Ignavibacteriales bacterium | reverse complement strand
GTTCCCTCCCCCTACCCGTTGCGCGTTCTCAACGTCGCGTCCGTCAACGCCTTGATTAACGCGGGGTTCCTCGTTATCGCCGCGGGCGGCGGCGGCGTGCCCGTGGCGCGAAACGCCGACGGCAAGCTCCGGGGCGTAGAGGCGGTGATCGATAAAGACCTCGCCTCCTCGAAACTCGCCTCGGCTATCGGCGCCGAAATATTGTATATTTGGACGGACATCGACAGAGTTTTCTTGAATTTCGGAAAACCGAACGAACGTTCGATCGACAAGATGACCGCCGACGACGCCGAGCGCTATCTCGCCGAAGGGCATTTCTCCAAAGGCAGTATGGGTCCCAAAATCCGCGCGGGTCTCGAGTTCGTTCGCGCCGGCGGCGCCAAAGCCGTCGTCTCCTCGCTCGACGCGAAATCCGAGAACGACGGAACCGTAATACTACCAACGTAAAAGGAGCCAACGATGTCGGTATCGATGAAAGGAAAATCTCTCGTTTCGGTCCACGATTTAACGATCGAGGAAGTGTGGCAAATTCTGGAACTCACGCGAGCCGTCAAGGAAAAGAATCTCGTCGGGGAACCGTACCGACCGCTCGAGGGCAAAACGCTCGGGATGATTTTCGCCAAACCATCCACCCGCACGCGCGTCTCCTTCGAAGTCGGGATCTATCAGCTCGGCGGCGTCGGGCTCTATCTCGGACCGAAGGACCTGCAACTGAATCGCGGCGAAACGATTTCCGACACCGCTCGCGTTCTCTCGCGTTATCTCGACGGCATTATGATTCGCACGTTCAGCCACCAAGACGTCGTCGATCTCGCGCGCTTCGGATCGATTCCCGTAATCAACGGCTTGACCGACTTGCTGCATCCGTGCCAGGCGCTCACCGACCTCTATACGATCCTTGAAAAACGCGGCAAGCTCGAGGGGCTGAAACTGACCTACGTCGGCGACGGCAACAACATGGCGCACAGCTTAATGCACGCCGCCTCGAAGATCGGTATGCATGTCGCCGTCGGCGCGCCGAAGGGGTACGAGCCGGCGAAGGAGATCGTCGAGAACTCGAAGAAGAACGCGGCCTTTTGGGGAACCGACGTCGTCGTTACGAACGATCCCGTCGAGGCGGTGAGAGACGCCGACGTAATCTACGGCGACGTGTGGGCGAGTATGGGGCAGGAAGCCGAGGCGGACGAGCGGAAGAAACTCTTCGAGCCGTTCCAAATCAACGCCGAACTCGTCAAACGCGCGAAGGACGACTACACGTTCCTCCACTGCCTCCCCGCGCATCGCGGCGAGGAGGTTACCGCCGAGATCATCGACGGACCGCACTCGGTCGTTTTCGACGAGGCGGAAAATCGACTCCATACGCAGAAGGCGATTATGGCGCTGCTGATGTAGGGAGGCGCCATATATAATAGATAGCGAGCCGCTCGGTTTCCGGGCGGCTTTTTTTCGCGCTCGCGGGCGTTGCGTCCTCGTCTGCGGGGTCGTACTTTTCGGGAACACAAAACCAATCCAACAATGGCGCAATTTTTTTCCGGATACCCGTTGATCGTCTGCGCGATTTGTTCGGGCGCGCTGATCGTGTACGACGCGTTCATCGCGAACCACCCGAACGAAGAGGAGCTGACGTACGATCTTATGCGCGTCGAGTGGATCGCCGCGCCGGTCGCGGGGTTCGTCGCGCTCGTGAACGTCGTCGTCGCCGTCGATCGTCTCCTCGCGCTCGAAAGCTCGTTGGGCGCGATCGTTTATCTCGCCGCCGTCTTCTCGACGACCTCCGCGTCGATGTATTTTTTCATCAGCGTGTTGCGCGTCGCGCCGTGGATCGACCAAGACGACCTCGACCGCTACGAAGCGAACTCCGCCTCGTGGCGCCTCCCGACGGGCGTCGCCGCGCTCGCCTCGGGCTTGGCGCTCCTCCTCTTCCGATTCGTTATACCCCCGTTTTAACGAAAAAAAAGCCGAGACGACGCTCGGCTTCCCAATCGATTATTCCCGACGAGTTTACTTCTTCGGTTTCGGAAGGATCTCGTCTTTGGCTTGCTTCGCAAAGCGGAACTGCAGCACCTTGCGCGCGGGGATCGTGATCTCCTCGCCCGTCTGCGGGTTGCGACCTTTGCGACGTTTGCGGGACGACACGACGATCTTACCCAAGCCGGGGATCGTGAAATCGCGCTTCGCTTCTTTATACGCCAGATTTACGAACTCGTCCAGCATTTGCGAGGCGAGCACTTTCGTCTGACCCGTTTTCTTGGCGAGATGATCGATGATGTCCGATTTGGTCATCGAGGTTCTCGCCTTTTTCGCTTTTGCCATTTGGCGCCTCCGTGAGGTTGATTTATGATAGCGGGTTGTTTGGGTTCTTCATCACGATCAAGCGCGGCGCGCGGGCGACGGGACAACGGGATAAGAGTATGGGATCGCGGTCGGCGCGGAGATAAACGAGCTTCGCGCCCCTCGAGCTCGTCTTAAGATAAGCGCCGTACGCACTATGTATCGCGCCTCGACTCGGCGTCGTTTCCATATGGAATATGAGCGAGTCCGTTTCACAGGATTTAAAATACGAAACACGCCGCTAATGTCAAGCGTTTCCGCAAAATAATTCTCCATTCGTTAGTATTGGTAAACGTTTCACGGAGACCGCAATCTCGGGTTTACTCGAAACCCTTGTCGGATGGGGGATTCCGACGAGGGAGGCGCGTGTCATCCCCCCGATTTTTCACATTTCATCCTTCGCGTTTCCCGTCATTGCGAACGCTCTCGAATTTCGGCGAAATAGTGCGGATTTTACGCGAGATGTTTCCGACGTCGGGAAACGCTTGTAAATAATAGCGCATGTCGTAATCCCCCTCGGGTTTTGCGCGGCGCTCAAATCCAAGACGCCAAGAATAGCCGGTATTCCAACATTCCGACGAGCCGCAATTATATTACAAGCTTCGACTATTAACCGGTCGTCATTTATATGGTCGTCTATTTATCGACGACGCCGAACATCGCCGGAAATAATCCGCCGTCGTGAACGTTTTTCTCTTTGCCTTCCATTCTCTATTTTCCGCACAAGAGCGTTTCCAACAAACCCGCCGAGACCGAATATGAAAGCGACGATAGTTTTCCTCTTCGCATGCGCCTCCCTCCTCCGCGCGCAACTCCCCTCCGCCCCCAACGCCCTCGACGCCGACGGCTTGCGGCACGGCGAGTGGATCATCTACTACGACGCCGAATGGAATCCCGTGAACGATCCCGACTCCGCCGCGTTCTATCGTGAAATTGTTTACGAGCGCGACAAGCCCGTCGGTCCCGTGATCGACCGTTACCCCGACGGCTCCAAGCAATGGGAGGCGACGCTACTCGCCGACCGCCCGGAGGACGTAATCCACGGCGACGCGATTTGGTATCACGACGACGGCTCCGTCTCCATCCACGCTCCGTTTAAGAACGGACTACGCCATGGCGTCCGAAAGGAGTACGACGAGAACGGCTCGTTACTCTTTACGGGAGGATTCGTCGAGGATCGTCCGGACGGGTGGCACGTCCGTATGAACGCCGAAGGAGACACGCTCGCCGCGCTCGAGTACGACGACGGCGTCGCTTTTACGCTCGTCTATCTCTTTACCAAGACGCACGAGCGCTTCTCCGCCGGCGACCTCGACTCCGCCGCCCTCTACGGCGCGAAGGCGTTGGCGCAAGCCGAACGAGAGTCGGGCGCGAACTCGGAGGACTATGGAACCGTCGCTTCGGACGTAGCGTACGTGGAGCACGCGCGCGGGAATTACGAACGCGCCGAGCGATTGTATCGCGCGGGATTGGAGGTCGCCGTCGCCGTCAACGGCGAGGAGTCGCAAGACGCGGCGATCACGTCCAACAATCTCGGTATCCTACTCCGCGATCTCGGCAAACCCGAAGAGGCGGCGCCGCTCTTCGAGCGCGTTCTCAATTACGTAAAGAACGCGCGGGGCGCGGACGATCCGAGAAACGCCGCGAACTATTTCAACCTCGCGGGCGTCTATCGGGATCTCGACCGATACGACGAAGCGACGCCCCTCTTCGATACGGCGATTATCCTCCTCGAGCGACAAGAGCCGATCGATAGCGTCGCGCTCTCGTGGTATCTCAACGACGCGGGCGTCGCCGCGTTCTTCGGCGGAGACTACGCCGCGGCGGAGGCGCGCCACCTCCAAGCGATCGACGTAAAGAAGCGAGTGTTGGACGAAACGGATCCCGACTACGTCCTCGCCTTCCGCAATCTCGACGCGCTCTACGAGCAAACGGGCGAGACGAAGAAACGCGCGGCGCCGCTCGAAGAAATCGCGCGTCTCGTAAAACTCGTGGACGGCGAAACGAGCGTGAAATATCATGCGGCGTGTAACCAACTCGCGCTCGTCCACGACGCGCTCGGCGACTACGACCGCGCCGTGTCGGTGTATCGCGAGACGGCGACGTTGATGCGCGACAATCCCGAGACGAAGCCGAGCGACTACGCGACGGTGATCTCGAACTTGGGATTGACGCACAAACGACGAGGCGACTTCGGACAAGCGGAGTATTGGCTCAAGGAATCCTACCGCGTTCGCGCGAACAACTCCGGAACCGACTCGCCCGAGGCGATCAACGCGCTACTGAACCTCGGATCATTCTACGGCGACGTCGGAATGTATCGCGCCGCCGAGACCGCCTTCCTCGGCGCCAAACGCGCCGTCGAGGCGAACGCTCCCATCGACTCGACGACGCACGCCGCCGTCATAAGTAATCTCGGATACCTTCGCCATCAAACGGGCGACTACCGCGAAGCCGAGGAGCTCTACCGACGCTCGCTCGCCATCAAAGCGCGCGTCGTCGGCGAGAACGATCCCGACTACGCTTTGG